>DAOUBZ010000284.1:0-8774 GCA_034432515.1 Chloroflexaceae bacterium
CGCCTGCAGCGGGCGCAGCGGGCGCGGCGGGCACTGCAGCGGGCACGGTGGGTGCGGCGGGCGTGGCAGGCGCCGCCGTCACCGGCCCCTCGCCGATGATCGCAATCACCTCGCCGATCGGCACCGTCTGGCCCGCAGGAATGATGATCTGCTGGAGGGTGCCGGACTCAAACGCCTCCAACTCCATCGTTGCCTTGTCGGTTTCGATCTCGGCGATGATCTCGCCGGCGTTGACCTGGTCACCTGGCTGCTTCAGCCAGCGCCCTACCGTGCCCTCCGACATCGTATCGGACAGGCGGGGCATCGTTACTTCGCCCATGCTTGCTCCCTGGTCACGTCAGGTTTTCCCCGCCAGCACCTGCCGGATCGCATAGATCAGACTGTTGGCGTTGGGCTTGGAGGCGGCCGATAGTTCCTTCGCGTAGGGCAGCGGCACTTCGAGGCCGGCCACGCGCTGCACCGGCGCATCGAGATAATCGAAGGCCTGCTCCTGGATGCTGGCGGCGATCTCGGCTGTCACGCCGTAGGAGTACCAATCCTCGGCGATCACGACCGCGCGGTTGGTCTTCTTCACCGAGGCGATGATCGTCGGGCGGTCGAGCGGGCGCAGTGAGCGCAGGTCGACTACTTCGACGCTGATGCCCTCATTGGCCAGGCGCTGGGCCACCTGCAGGGCAACCGCGGTCATACGCGAGTAGGCCACGACGGTCACGTCGGTGCCGGGGCGTTTCACCTCGGCCAGGCCGATCGGCACCACATAATCGTCGTCTTCGGGCACCTCGCCTTTGGTGTCGTAAAGCGCCAGGCTCTCGATGAAGATCACGGGGTCGTCGTCGCGAACCGCGGCGCGCAGCAGGCCCTTGGCGTCGTAGGGCGTGGCGGGGGCCACCACCTTGAGCCCGGGGCAGTAGGCGAACCAGTTCTCGAAGCTCTGCGAATGGGTCGCCCCCAGTTGTCCGGTGCCGCCCGAGGGCGTGCGGATGACCAGTGGCACCCGCACCTGGCCGCCAAACATGTAGTGGATCTTCGAGGCGTGGTTGACCACCTGGTCGATCGCCACCAGGATGAAGTTGATGGTCATAATCTCGACCACCGGACGCAGGCCGAGCATGGCTGCGCCCACGGCCAACCCCACAAAGCCCTCCTCGGCAATCGGCGTATCGACCACGCGCTTCGGGCCGAACTCCTGCAGCAGGCCCTCGGTAATGCGGTAGGAGCCCTGGAAGACCCCGATCTCCTCGCCCATGAGCAGCACGTTGGGGTCACGGGCGAGTTCCTCGCCGAGGGTATCGTTCAGCGCCTGGCGATAGGTGATAATGGGCACGCTGCACGCTCCGATCTAGACTTCACCCCGGTTGATACGCACCGCGTGGATCGCGTCCTCGGGGCCGGGTGTGTTGGGCACGGGGGTGGCGTACATGTTCGCGTAGAGATCCTCGAATGAAGGATCGGGGCTGGCGTTGGCGAAATCGATCGCCTCCTGGACCTCGCGGTCGATCCGCTCGGCAGTTGCCTTGAGCCAGGCCTCGTCCACGATGGCGTGCTCGAGCAGCAGGGCCGCGAAGTTGCGCACCGGGTCGTGGGCCGCACGGCCCGCGCGCACAAACTCAGGGTCGCGGTAGCGGTCGGCGTCGATCACCGAGTGGCCGCGGAAGCGGAAGCTGACCACGTCGAGGATGGCCGGTTCGCCCTCGGCCTCGGCGCGCGCGCGCAGGCGGCGCACCGCATCGCGCACGGCCAGCACATCGGTACCGTCGATCTGCTCGCCATGGATGCGGAAGGAGGCGCCCTTTTTCCAGAGGTCCGGCTCGGAAGAGCCCATCGCCACCGAGGTGCCCATGCCATAGCCATTGTTGACGATGAAGAAGAGCACCGGGCACTGCCAGAGCTTGGCCAGGTTGAGCGACTCGTAGAAGGCGCCGATGTTGGTAGTACCGTCGCCCATCTGGGCCACCACCACACCGGGCCGGCCCTGGTAGCGCAGGGCATAGGCCGCGCCGACGGCGAGCGGCACCTGGCCGCCGACGATCGCGTAGCCGCCCATGAAGTTGTGCTCGCGGCTAAAGAGGTGCATCGAGCCGCCGCGACCGCGGGCCACCCCGGTCTCCTTGCCGAAGAGTTCGGCCATTACCGGCCCGGGAGGGACGCCACGGGCCAGGATGTAGCCGTGCTCGCGGTAGTTGGTGAAGATGTAGTCATCGGGCGTGAGCGCGGCCATGAGACCGACGATAGTGGCCTCCTCGCCGAGATTGAGGTGGCAGTAGCCGCCGATCTTGGCCTTGACGTACATCTCGCTGGTGCGCTCCTCGAAGCGCCGGAGCAGGAGCATCTGGGTGTAGTAGTGCTTCAACTCGTCGGCGTGCTCGCGCTCCAGGGCGGCCCGGGCCGCATCCTCCACCTTTGCCATCCGGTCGCTCCGTTTCTACGATGCCACTTACATACCCGGTGGCACCACATCGTGGACGAAGGCCTGCGCGTCGGCGCCACAGCGGGGGCAGCCGGCTGGTGGCTCTGTGCCGCGCACCAGTTCGCCGCACACGCCGCACACCCAGCGCATCGCGATCTCTCGCACCAGGTCCGAGCGGCTGACGATGCCAACCACTCTGCCATCCTCGACCACCGGCACGCGCCGGATGCGCTGATTGGTCAGCAGGTGTTGCACCTGCTCAATCTCGGTGTCGGGGCTGATGGTGATCACCCCACGGCTCATAATCTCGCTCACCAGGCGCCCCGGGCGGGCGATCAGGTCGTGCTCCGTTATCAGGCCGAGCAGCATCCCGCTCTCGTTCACCACCGGCAACCCGCTGATGCGGTTGCGGGCCAGCAGCCGCGCGGCGTCCTCGACCGTTGCATCAGCGCGGATGCTGATCACCGCGCGGGTCATGATCTCACGTGCCTTCATGGCCGGTCTTCCTCAGGATTTCAAGGGGCCCTCGCGTCCTCACCTCACCCGATCACCCGGTCGCCCCGGAACGGTGTGGGGCGGCGTCGCGCCCTCGTGTCTGCGTGTCCTCGCATCTTCGCGTCCTCGCCTCCTCGCGTCCTCGCCTCCTCGCCGCCGGTCAGGCACATTTGAACTATGGCTAGCCTCCTGTGCCGCGCACATAGATGTTGGGCCAGGGCTTAAACACGGTGGGGAAGCTGTCGCGGCTCAGCACCTGGCCGCCCTGGGTGACGGTGCGGGTCACAACGACCTTGATCCCACCGCGGGCGGTATCGCTCTTGCGCAGGTAGCCACGGGGCTGCGAGGGATCGTTCACGTACACTGGCGTGGTCGGGGCGGGGGTGCGCTCGAGGACACGGTGCTCATAGCTGACGCTGCGTCCGGTAGGTGGGCCGTAGAGCGTCACACTGAGCCGCTGGCGCTCCAGATCGACGTAACTCTCCATCAGGAGCCAGCCGCCGCTGTCATTGACGAAGCGCAAGTCGTTGTAGGGGGTGAAGATCGCAGCATCGAGCCCGGGCGGCTCGCCGAGCTCTTCGTACCAGCCGATGCGAAAGGCATGTTCGTGCCGCTCGCTGATCGGCAGGCCACCGAAGAAGGCCGCGCGGAAGACGGTGGTGGAGACCTGGCACAGCCCGCCGCCCCACTCTTTCTGGGTGCGATTATCGACGATGGCCAGGCCCTCGACGAAGCCATTGGCGGCGTTCACCTCACCGAGTTGGGTATTGAACGAGAAGGTCGCGCCGGGCGGGATGAGCACACCATTCATGCGGCGCGCCCCGGCCCGGATATTGGTAATCCGGTACTGCTCGGAGCGGGCGAACGAACTGACCCCGAGACCCACCTGCTCGCTGATGCCAAGGCTGGCCAGGTTGCGCTCGGTCACCGGGGGTGGGATCGGCTCCAGCGGCAGGCTGATACGCCGCGGGCCACCGTAGAGCGCGCCGTTGAGCGCGGCGAGCGCCTCGTCGGCGTCGAGGCCGAGGCCCGGCGTGCCAGGCCTGACGATGCGCAGATCGCCGTCGTTCCATGCCACCGTGGGCAGCGTTCCCTCCTGGCGCACCGCACCAGCCACGGGCAGTAGCGCCGCCCGCAGGCCGGACTGGTCGACGCTGACGATGTAAGTGGGCCTGCCGTCCACCCCGCTGACGCGCCGCACGCTGATCCAGCCGGCCAGTCGCTCAGGGCTGATTGACCAGCGGCAGCCGGCGGCACAGGGGCCACTGGCCCCCTCCAGTTCGATCGGCCCGTTGAGCATCAGCCGCAACTCATCGGCCACCGGGGCGACCGCGGCATCGCGCAGGCGCGGCTCCAGTTCGCGGGTCCGCAGCGCGACCGGCGTGCGGGCCATGCTCTGCACCGCCGCAGTGATGTCCTGCAGCGTCTCATCGACCAGGACCTGGGTGCCCCAGCGCTCGGCTGTGAGGACCACCGTGGCGCCTGTAAGCGCGACGGCCGCATCCTCGGGCGGCTGCTCGACCGTGGCAGCCACGCCCAGCAAGTAGCGCTGCATGGCGTTCTGATCCACGCTGAGGCGCAGGGGCAGGTCGACCCCCTGGTTCCAGATGGCGAGCGCGTGTCGCAGGTTCTTGAGCCGGGTCTCGCCGCGGGCGTAGGCGAAGGCCTCGGCGAGCGCCTCGTCGAGGCTGAGTTGCAGGCCGAGCTCTTCGGCGCTGGGGCGCCAGCTACGTTCGCCAAAGCGCAACTCGACCGGGTTGTAGAGAAAGGCGCCATAGTGGCGCTCGATCGCGCTGCGGGCCTCGGCCAGGGTCATCCCGCCAACCGGCACGCCGCGCACGCTGATGTTGGGATAGATCCGGCGAGCCAGTTCGCGCTCGGCGAGCAGCAGGCCGATCGTTCCGCCCAGCATACCCAGGACGACAACGGTAGCTAGCACGAGCACCCATTCGCTGACGCGCCCGTGCCACGCTGGCCGGGGCGGCGCGAGCGCCTCGTCCAGGGCACGCTCATCAGCCCAGGTTGACAGCAGCTGCTTGCGCATAGCGTATCGGGAATTACTCTGAAGCGGTGAAGGCGCTTCGAGTGTACACCGCTGCGACGGGAAATGTCAAGCTTTTTTGCCGGTCTCACGTGGCCTGCCAGCTTGCGGAACGGTTACGATCGGGCGCGCGCGCGCAGCTCGGCCAGGCCGCTGAGCACCTCGCTGCGCGGCAGCCCGCCGGCGGCGAGAGTGGCGGCATCCTGGTCGAGCAGCCGTTCGTAGAAGGCGATCCCCGACGCGATCAGGTCGGGACTGGTCGGGTCCTGGGCCAGCAGGTCGAAGAGCGCATCCTCGGCCTGGCTGTAGGCGCCCTCGCGCTCGTACAGGCTGAACAGCGCCACGCCCGTGCGCGGGGGGATGTGGTAGCCGGCCAGCAGTTCGAGCAGGTGGGCGCGGGGCGGGGCGTAGTCGGGCAGTGCATCGCCGGCGAGCGCGGCTTCACTGAGCAGTTGCAGGGCCAGCAGCGCGCGGGGGATAGCCAGCTCGGGCTGCTCGCGCGCCGCGTAGATCGCCGCTTCGGCATGCAGGATCGCCGCGACGTAGCTGGCCAGTTCGCGCCAGGCGTTGTCGCGGTCGGCGAAGCGGATCAGCGCCAGGATCTCCCGCTCCGAGCGGCTCGCAAGGTTGTTGGAGCCGATGCCGAGCGCGTTGCGCAACGCCTCGTCGGTAGCGGCAAGCGCCAGGTTGTACTGACCGGCGCGTTGCAGCCCCGTCAGGTAGAGGATCACCTGCCCGAAGCGCTCGATCAGGCGCATGATGTAGTCTTCACGGTACATACTAACACCCTACCGCGGGTGGGGTAGGGTGTCAACCGAAAAAAGCGCGAGGATGACGGTGTGGCTGGCGGCTACCCGGCCCGCTGGCGGCGGCGCACGTGCCAGCGCCAGCTGACGTTCCGCTGGTGCTGGGGCCGCAGCAACGAGATCGGTGCGGGCGTTGGGGTCTGCAGCGGCTCGCCGACGGCCCGCTCCAGGGGCTCAAACTGCATGGCAGCCGCGGCCCGCCGGCGGGCACGACTCGCACGACGCCCACGGGGCTCCTGGTGCTCAGGCATCTCATTTCCCTTTCGCGGCTCATTTTCACGCTCGTTCACTAGCCTAAACGCGGCGCGGCCCCGCTTCGATTCATTGGTGAAAAAATTGTTATGAGGGCAGGGCTGAGGCAACGTCCGTCTCCCGCGGCGGGCTGTCGGGCGGCTACGCCGCCCCACGAGGCGTGTGTCCGGGGCGTGCCCCAACCCGTAGCCCGAGCCCTGGGTTTATAGGGTGTGCGGGTTCGCCGCCAGCTAAAAGTGTTGTATGATGGGCCTCACCGTGGTGTAACGCATCGCGCTGCGCGGCGCCGCGGCTGCTGGCAGCCGGGTGTCGAGTGGCGGCTATCATCACTGCAGCCCGAGGGGGATGCTGCAAGGAGGTCTCTTCGATGGTCGTGCAATTCAATGGCAAAGTGGCCCTGGTCACGGGGGGCGCTTCGGGCATTGGCCGTGCTACAGCGCTGGCCTTTGCGCGCAACGGCGCCAAGGTGGTCGTCGCCGACGTCCTGCAGGCTGAGGGCGAGGAGACAGTCGCCCTGGCCCGCGCCGAAAACACCGACGCGATGTTCGTACCCACCGATGTCTCCCAGCGGGCCGCGGTCGAGGCCCTGGTCGCTACCGCGGTCGACTACTACGGGCGGATCGATTTCGCCTTCAACAATGCCGGCATCTCCGGCCCGCAAGCTATGCTGGTCGACTACCCGGAGGAGATGTGGGACCGGGTGATCGATATCAACCTCAAGGGCGTCTGGCTGTGCATGAAGTACGAGATCCAGCAGATGCTACGCCAGGGCGGCGGAGTGATCGTCAATACCTCTTCAACCACCGGGCAACTGGGGTCGCGGCGCGTCTCACCCTATGTGGCGAGCAAACACGGCATCGTGGGCCTGACCAAGGCGGCGGCCCTGGAGTACGCCCGCGACAATATCCGGGTCAACGCCGTCCTCCCCGGCACGATCCATACGCCGCTGATCGACCGGCTCACCGGCGGTGACGAGCGGGTCCTCGCGCAGTTCGCCGAGAGCGAGCCCGTCGGTCGCCTCGGTACACCCGAGGAGGTCGCCTCGGCCGTGATCTGGCTCTGCTCCGATGGGGCCTCGTTCGTCACCGGCACCTCGCTCGCAGTAGATGGCGGCCGGCTGGCCTAGCGTGATACGGTGACACGGTGACGGTACCGCGTCACCGCGTCATCGCGTCATTGCAGCCAATCGACGTGCAAGGTCTGCAGCGTGTCCACGACCAGCTATGCGGCGATCTACGCGGTAGTACGGCGCATCCCCTACGGGCGGGTGAGCAGCTACGGGCGGGTGGCAGCCCTCGCCGGCTATCCGGGCCACGCCCGCCTGGTGGGCTACGCGCTGCACGCGCTCCGTGCCGATGGCGGCCCCGAGGTGCCCTGGTGGCGGGTGATCAACCGCAACGGCTACATCAGCAACGCCTATGAGCCCACGCTGCAGCGGGCCCGCCTTGAGGCCGAGGGGGTGCTGGTCGACGAGCGCGACCGGGTGGATCTCGCGCGCTACCTGTGGCCGGGCGACTGATGTCCGGTCGCTCACCACGCGCTGTACTCAAGCAGGTGTTGCAACAGCAAGACGGCGCTTGCCAGGTCACTGCCTACCCGTAGCCGGTAGGCCCCCGCCGCGACACGGGCCGCTGCTGCCGGCGTACCCGCCTGCGCAAAGTAGCGTTCCGGCGCCGCCAGCCTGGTCAGCGCCGCTGCCGCCGCCTCCACCGATGCCGGCTCCAGGCGACTGGCCTGTCCCGTGGCGTGCTCCACCAGGCAGACCCGCACCTGGCTGGCGGGGCAGGCCAGCTTCGCCGTGCCCGCGAGCTCCACTACCCCTCCGCTCGCCAGTTGCCCACTGGCGGGAGACGCCGCGGGCAGGCGCAGCACGCCGGGGTGGCCCCAGACCCATGCCGGGCGCCCGTCACGCAGATAGATGTGCTCGCTGGCCAGGAATGCCAGGCCGCTGCGCGCACAGCCGTAACAGAGCGTGGCGATCAGGTCGTCGTCCACCCCGCTGAGCAGGAGCGCCCGTGGGCCAGCGCCAACCGCGCTGGCGCGCAGCGGCGCCCGCGCGCGGGCACCGGCCAGCAGCAGGCCGAGCCGCTCCAGGATCGCCTGCCGCAGGCGGGGCAGGTCGGCGGCCAGTTCGGGGGTGATGAAGGCCAGCGCCGTGCCACTGGCCGGCCGCGCGGTGAGCAGGCAGCCGTCGTCGGCGGCAAGCAGCGTATCGCCGTGAGCACGCATGAGCAGCCCGCCCTGCACCGGCGCCGCCGGCTCGGCGGGTGCCAGGGGCTGCACAACGATCGCTACGCAGGCCTGCGCGCCTGTCTCGACCAGTTCCGCCGGCAGGTCGCGCCAGACCTGCAGCGCCTCCACCGCGCACGCGATCACGGCTGCGCTGTTGCTACGGAAGACGATTGGCACGCCGAGCAGCGGGACACGGAGCGTCTCGCTCAGCGTGTGAGGAGTAGCGATCGGATCAGGGTCGTTCATCGCTGATCTCCTGGACGGATGCTAGACCATTGTACCCCGCTGATGCAACGTCCCTGGGGCAAGCCCCCAAACCCCAGGTTTTCTCCAACGAACAACCACCTCGTGGGGCAGCGCAGCCGCCCCACACCCCGCCGGAGATCGAAGAGGCGTTCGCACCCTGAGCCTTCGTCCCGGCGGCTCGTGAGGCTGTCGAGCCCCGGCCCGAGCCGGGACGAGGGCGGCAGGCTTCGTCGGGAGCCCTGGCCTGAGCCCAGACGAAGGCTCAGCCGAACGGCCGGGGGAGGCCGAAGCCTGT
>DAOUBZ010000285.1:0-7721 GCA_034432515.1 Chloroflexaceae bacterium
TGGGCGGTGTTTCAGCATGAGACGACCTTCGATCCCGCCAAAGCAGCCCCGAAACTAGTCGCTACCCCTTGACAGCGATGAGAGAATCTCACCCCATCATCCCGACATCGCGTTGCAGCGGGTGGCTGCCAGGCCCTACACCCGCACAAAGGCTGACATGATCACGATGTCCTGGAGCTTGCCATCGCGGTCGATCGCGTGGCGCGCGAGTTGACCCTCGACAGCGAAGCCGAGGCGGCTAAAGATCGCCTGGCCGGCCGTCTGGGCAGCAAGCATATCGACCGAGACCTTGGTCGCGCCGAGCTCGCGGGCGGCCTCCACGATCGCCTGGGCCAGGTGCATACCCAGGCCGCTGCGCCGGTAGCCGGGGGCCACGATCAGGCGGATATCGGCGACGTGGTTTGACCAGCCGGGCATGCGCAACGCAGCCGCGTAGCCAACGATCTGGCCATCGTCAGTGATCGCAATCAGCTGGCGCCAGTTCTCGGCTTTGGCGGCGTTGGCGAGGCGGGCGATGATCTCGGGGTGGGTCAGATCGTCCTCGAGGTAGAGCAGATCGTTCTTGGGCAGGCTCAGGCCGAAAGCGGTTAGCGCTTCACGGTCCTCCTCCTGCAGGGGCCGCACCGTCGCGTGCCGGCCATCTTTGAGTGCCACGCTGCCTACCGCCTCGATGCGTTGGGTCATCGTCTGCCTCCTGCTCACGAGGAATTATGCAATCATTGCGCTGGTTGGGAAGATGGGCGAACTATAACACAGGTAGTTACATCGCGGTTACTTCTTCCGCCGCTCCAGCCGTGCCGGAGGGTTCAGGATCGCGCCGAGCCACGATCTGCGGACGAAATTTGGCGGCGGGGGCTATGCGCGACCAATTTTGCTGTTATAATGGCGCGTATCCAACGGTCTCAACTGAAACTCGCAAACGCCCGGAGCAATGCGCGACGGGCTGACAAGGAGGTCGAAATGAGTAGCCAGCGGGAAGTCGTGGTTCTCAGCGGCGTGCGCACGGCGATTGGCACGTACGGCGGTATGCTGAAGGACTTCGCGCCGACGGACCTGGGCGCGATCGTGGTGCGCGAGGCGGTGGCCCGGGCCGGGGTCGAGCCCCGGGAGATCGAACATGTCGTCTTTGGGAACATCATCCACACCGATCCCCACGATATGTACGTTTCGCGCGTTTCGGCAGTCAAGGGTGGCATCCCGGTCGAGACGCCGGCGTTGACCCTGAACCGGCTCTGCGGCAGTGGGCTGCAGGCGATCATCTCGGCGGCCCAATCGATCATGCTGGGCGACATCGACGCCGCGATCGGCGGCGGCACCGAGGTGATGAGCCGCTCACCCTATAGCGCCCCCGCAATGCGCTGGGGCGCGCGCATGGGCGACGCCAAGCTGGTCGATATGATGGTCGGCGCGCTCAACGATCCCTTCGATGATGTGCATATGGGTGTTACCGCCGAGAATGTTGCCGCCAAGTGGAGCATCTCGCGGGAGGACCAGGACGCGCTGGCCGTTGAGAGCCACCGGCGGGCCGCGGCGGCCATTGACGCCGGCTACTTCAAGAGCCAGATCGTGCCGGTTGAGGTCAAGGTGAAGGGCGGCGTGCAGGTTTTCGACACCGACGAGAACGTTCGCCGCGATGCCAGCCTCGAGCGCATGGCCAAGCTCAAGCCGGTCTTCCAGAAGGACGGCACCGTGACCGCCGGCAACGCCTCGAGCATCAACGACGCGGCGGCGGCCGTGGTGCTGATGGAGCGCAGCGTGGCCGAGCAGCGTGGCTACAAGCCGCTGGCGCGGCTGGTGGGCTACTCCCACGCGGCCGTCGAGCCGAAATACATGGGCATCGGCCCGGTACCGGCAGTGCGCCGCGTGCTCGAGCGCACCGGGCTACGCCTCGATGAGATCGACATCCTGGAGGTCAACGAGGCCTTCGCGGCCCAGGCGCTGGCCGTGGTGCGCGATCTCGACCTGCCGGCCGACCGCACCAACCCCAACGGCAGCGGCATCTCGCTCGGCCACCCGATCGGCGCCACTGGCTGCATTCTGACGGTGAAGGCCGTGCACGAACTGCAGCGCACCGGCGCGCGCTACGCCCTGGTGACGATGTGCATCGGCGGCGGCCAGGGCATCGCGGCGGTCTTCGAGCGCCTCTAGGGAACTGAACGATACGGTGCGCGGCGACGGCTGGCGCCGCGCACCCCGGTGCTGGCATTCGAACCTGTATCTGCGATAAGGAGCGATCACAATGGGCAAGCTTGACGGGAAGGTGGCGATCGTCACCGGAGCGGGGAAGGGCATCGGGCGCGCAATCGCCCTCGCCCTCGGTGCTGAGGGCGCGAAGGTTGCCGTCAACTACCTGAGCAGCGCAACGGCCGCTGAACAGGTGGCTGCGACGATCAACGGCGACGCCGGCGAGGAGCGGGCCTTCGCGATCAAGGCCAACGTCAGCGATCCCGCCGAGGCGCGCGGGCTCATCAAGCAGGTGCTTGAGCGTTGGGGCCGCCTGGATATCATGGTCAACAACGCCGGTATCACCCGCGACCGCTCGATCCGCAAGATGACCGATGAAGACTGGCTGGAGGTGATCCAGACCAATCTCAACGCGGTCTTTTTCTGCACCACCGCGGCCATGCAGCCGATGATCGAGCAGAAGTACGGCCGGATCATCAATATCAGCTCGATGAACGGCCAGACGGCCGCCTTCGGCCAGGCCAACTATGGCGCCAGCAAAGGGGGCATCATCGCCTTCAGTAAGACCGCGGCGCTCGAACTGGCCAAGTTCAACGTCACCGTCAACGTGGTCGCTCCTGGCTTCACCCTGACCGATATGCTCGCCAAGGTGCCGGCTGATGTCCAGGACCAGATCAAGTCGCGCATCCCGCTGGGTCGCTTCGCGATGCCCGAGGACGTTGCCAAGGCGGTGGTCTTCCTCGCCGCCGACGGCGACTACATCACCGGGGCCCAGATCAACGTCAACGGCGGCGCCTATATGTAGCGGCCGGGGGCAGGTGAGGGGAGCTGCGTAGCCTGGAAGTGTGCCGCCGGGAGTGGAGCCAGCACCGATCGACCGGCAACCCATAACCCGGGAGCTTGCCACCACCTCCCATCCCGTGCGGCGTTTGCCGCGCGCCGCTCACCTCACCTACTTCCCGCCACGGTCCAGGATGTCCATAATCTCGCTGGAGTAGCCCTCCCAGGCCTGCAGCATCTCCTTGCTCAACCGCCGCTGCAGCCGGAGCGTATCGGCGATCGCCTGCTCGGCCGACCCGCGCAGACTGCGACTGTAGTCCCAGTTCTTCAGTACAAGGTCGAAGGCCATATCGGTACTGGCCGCGAGGAGTTCGTTCCAGACGCGCATGGAGCGCATCACCGGATCCGTCGGCGATTGACCGTTCGCCGGTCGCTGGTGTTCGTCATTCGCCATGCCGTGCCCTCCGGTGGTATACTGTGCATAACGCACCGCGTTGTACTGCGGTCATGCGGGCGTCGCTTCAGAATCTGGTGTAGATCAAATCGATGGTACCACCGCGGGTTACAGCAAAGTTCGATGCGCGAGAGCCGCAAGACGGCCTGCTGTTGACGCGGCTGGCCCCGCCGGCCCGCCAGGCCCGCCTGCTGCGGCGCCAGCGTGTCGAGGCGCGCCTGGCCGCCGCTCTCGACCACCCGCTCTGCGTGATCGTTGCGCCCCCCGGCAGTGGCAAGACGACGGCGCTCGCGACCCTTGCCAGCGTGGGCGGCTGGCCCGCCGCCTGGTGCCGCGCCCGCCGTGGCGACGACCCGGCGCTCTTCCTGCGCCACCTCGCCGCTGCCTTCCGCACCGTCGCGCCGCTGGACGAGGCGCGCATCGAGGCGGCGCTGGCCCGCGACGATGAACTGCGCGCCGCCGTCGAGACGCTGGTCAACGAACTGGCCGCCGCCCTCGACGACGAGACCCTGCTGGTCATCGATGATTACCACCTGGCCGATGAGCGCCCCGAGCTGCGCGCGCTGATCGACCAGCTGATCGCAGTACAGCCGATGCGGCTCCATCTTACGCTGGCCACCCGGGTGGAGCCCGCCCTGGCCGCGGTAGAGACGGCGCGGCTCCGTGGCGAGTTGTTGGCCCTTGGTCCCGCTGACCTGGCCTTCGACCTTGAAGAGGCTCGGGCGCTCTTTGCCCTGGCCAATCAGCCCGTGCCGCCCGATCTCCCGGCGCTGCTCGCTGCGACCTGCGGCTGGCCGCTCGGGCTGCAGGCCGCCGTCGGCGCCGCCGACTGGCGCACGGCCCTCGGCCTCCACGGCCCCTCGGCGCTCGATAGCTACTTCGAGCAGCACGTGTTCAATGAGTTGCCGCTGCACCTCCAGCACTTCCTGCTGCAGGTCGCCGGCCTGCGGCGCCTCGACCCGCCGCTCTGCGCCTTGCTGCTCGATGGCGCGGCCCCCCAGCCGTATCTCGCCGAACTGGCGCGTCGCCGGCTCCTCGTTGAGGGCGAGGACGGCCCCCCGCGCCTGTCGCCGGTCTTCCAGGCCTATCTCGAGCGGCGCGCCGCCCAGGATCGCACCCCCTGGATCGAGCAACATCGCCGTGTGGCGGCCTACCTGCGGCGTCAGCACGACGCCGAGGGCGTGATCCATCACCTGCTGCGCGCCGGCGATGAGGCCGAGGCAGTGCTCGCCGTGGTTCAGCTTGCGCCCTCGGTGCTCGATGCCGGCCACCCTGAGCGCGTGCTCGACTGGGTGCGCCGTCTGCCCGGCGCCGCGCGCGAGCATCCCCGCCTGCTGGAACTGCAGTCCGCCGCCCTGCGTCAGATCGGGCACTTCGATGAGGCGCTGCGGGCCGAGGCCGCCGCTGAGCGAGCCTATGCCGCCAGCGGCGATCTCGATGGCCAGGTGCGCACCCTCCGTGGCCTCGCCGAGGTCTACCTCGATACGGTGCAGCCCGCCCATGCCACCGATCTGCTCAAGCGGGCGCTCAAGCTGTTGCCCCGTGAGCGCACGGCCGAACGCGCCAGCCTGTTGCGCCTGCAGGCCGAGAACTGGGCCAACCGGGGCCGGGCCGACGTGGCGTTCATCCTTGAACGTGCGGCCCGGGCAATCGAAGATGGCGACCAGGCGCTCGGTGCGCAGCGCGCCCGCAGCACCGACCACGTGACCGCCCGCGCAGGGTTGCTGCCACCGCGCCTACTGCTGCGCGCCGGGCGGCTCAACGAGGCGCGGCAACAACTCGAAGCGCAACTCTGGGCCGAGACCCGGGACCAGGCTGCCGGCGATGATGGCGTCGGCGCCCATCGCGAGCCGCAGCTGTTGCTCGCGCTGATCTACGCGATGCTCGGCAGCGGTACCCGCGCCCTGGCAATGGCTCGTCGCGGCCTCGCCGAGGCCCAGCAGTCCGGCTCGCGGCTCACCGAGGCGATCGCCGAACTGCGCCTCGGCCATGCCTACCAGCTCGTCGCCACCAACGACCCCGCGCCCGCGCTCCAGCACTACGTCGAGGCGATGCGGCTCATCCAGGCCATTGGTGTGGCCCGCACCCGCGCCGAAGCCTACCTCGGCTTCACCCTGCTCTATGGCCACGGCGGCGACCTGACGCGCGCCGAGTCTGATGCGCGCGATGGGTTGCAGATCGCCGCGGCTGCCGGTGATGAGTGGACCGCGGCACTCATCCTGCTGGCCCTGGGTGGCGCCGCCGTGGCGGCCGGCGATGACCGCGCCCTCGGCTGGCTGGAACAGTCACGCCAGCGCTTCGCGCGCGGTGGCGACACCTACGGCCAGGCGCTGGTCACCCTCTGGCAGGCGATCCACGCCCTGCGCGCTGATGATGGGCCGGCCGCCGACCAGGCGATCAGCAGCCTGCTCGATACCGTGGCCACCCACGGCTACATGGGCGTGCTGGTAGCCAACAGCCTGTTCGGCCCCCGCGATATGGCCTCGATCGTGCCGCTGCTGCTCCGCGCCCGTAATCTCAACGGCCACGGCGAGCTCGCCCGTGCCCTGCTGCGCCAGGGCTTCCCCACCATCGCCGGCGACGACACCGTCGAGGACTACCATCCCGGCTATACGCTGCGTGTCCAGATGCTCGGCACGTTCCGGGTCTGGCGCGGGGCCCAGGAGATCCAGGCCCGCGAGTGGCAGCGCGAGAAAGCGCGCCAGCTCTTCCAGCTGCTGCTCACCCAGCGTGGCCACTGGGTGCAGCGCGAGCAGATCTGCGCCGCCCTCTGGCCCGACGCCGACCTCGAGGCCGCCGAGCGCCAGTTCAAGGTGACGCTCAACGCGCTCAATGCCGCGCTCGAGCCCAACCGGCCACCGCGCATCGCGCCCTTCTTCATCCGCCGCCAGGGCCTCGCCTACAGCTTCGCCCCCTCCTACGGCGTCTGGATCGATGTGGACGAGTTCGAGCTGCGCGCCGCCGCCGTCGCCGCCAGCGACGACGCCGACTTCGCGCGCCGTAATGCCCAGATCGCCGTGCAACTCTACCGCGGCGATTACCTCGCCGAGTCGCTCTACGACCCCTGGACGATCGAGGAACGCGAGCGGCTGCTCGCCCGCTACCTCGCCGCCGCCGTGAGCTACGCCGAGCGCCTCAGCGCCGAGGGCGACCAGGCCGAGGCCATTCAGCTTTGTGAACAGGTGCTGCGCCGCGACCGCTGCTACGAAGAGGCCTACCAGTGCCTGATGCGCGCCCACGCCCGCGCCGGCAGCCGTTCGCAGGCGCTACGCAGCTATTCCCGCTGCGTCCACGCCCTGCAGGACGAACTGAGCATGGAGCCGCTCCCCGAGACCAACGAGCTCTACGAACGCCTGAAGCGCAACGAGGCGATCTGACGCGAATAGCGGATAGCTGTAGCGAATGGCGAATAGTCCTTCGGTTATTGATAGCAACGCCTTTGGCAGCCGCGCATCCCCATAGGTCATCCTGAGCGGAGCCGCAGGCGAAGCGAAGGATCTCGGCTTCCAGACGGCGAGCCGCGATGTGTCCCCATAGGTCATCCTGAGCGGAGCCGCAGGCGAAGCGAAGGATCTCGGCTTCCAGACGGCGAGCCGCGATTTGACATTTTGCGCGCTGGCGCCTACCATCCGCCCGGCGGCGCGCTGGTCCACGCGTGCCGTACTGAGGCTCCCGAACGGGTGGGGGCTGCTTGAAGCGCTAGAGGGTTACGCATGAGTCTCTTGTTTCAGATCCACCGGATCTTCGGCGAGATGATCCTGCCGCTGTTGATCGTCGCCGCGGCGATCTACCTGACAGTCACCTATGCCTCCCCCGCACAACGTCGCCCGGTTGCGCGCATCTTCCCTGTCCTGGTCGACCTGCAGGCCACGCTGGGCATTATCTACTGGGTCTTTCTGCTCTTCGCCACTTCCGGTGAGGCCCAGGCTCGCTATCTGAGCTTCCCCTTCATCCTGCACCCGCTCATCGGTATCCTTGCCGCTGGCCTGGCCCACATGGCGGTCGGCCCGCGCAACCCCCTCCACAGCCTGGGCCGCTGGTCGCCCCTTGCCTCGCTCGGCGTATTGCTCGTCCTCGTGCTGAGCAACGTTGTGATCGGCGTGCGCACCTAGGCGCCCCCCACAACCGCCCCGGCGCCGTGGGCGCCCCGTGTGGGCGCCCCCGTGGATGCACCCATGACCGCCCCGGCGCCGTGGGCACCCCACGGGGGCGCCCTTTCAGGGGTAGAGTTTTTGGGGGTTAACGACCCAGGTGTAAAGGATTAGTGAAGGCGGTTCAGCCGTCTGGTACGATGCGGTTCTCA
>DAOUBZ010000286.1:0-7969 GCA_034432515.1 Chloroflexaceae bacterium
GCCCATGCCCGCCGCGGCGCCGCCTCCCGTCCCGGTCGCCGCCGAGCCGCTCACCGTGGCCTGCCCACGCTGTGGGCGCCTCAATAAGCAGCGCGCCCGTTTCTGCGCCTCCTGTGGCGCCCCGCTCGCCGGGCCTCCCGCGGCACGCCTGCGCATCACCTCGCCCTACCGGAGTTGGGAGCAGCCGATCGAGAAGTTGCCCCTGCGCATCGGCCGGCGCGACCCGCGCCAGAACCATTACCCCGAGCTCGATCTTGCCGAGCACGATCGTGGCATCGCGTCGCGCCACCACGCCACCATCCAGCGCGAAGGCGATTTCTATACGATTGTCGACCTCGGCAGTACCAACGGGACGACGCTGAATGGCACCCTGATCACCCCGCGCCAGCCCCAGCGCCTCCGCCAGGGCGATCGGATCAAGATCGGTGAGGTCGAGATCGAGTTTCGCTGGGCAGAGACGTAGGGTGGCCGAGCTGTGCTTCGGCCCGAATCGCCCGCAGGAGTAGCATGATACCGCCACGCGTCCTGATCCTTCGCGCCCCCGGCATCAACCGTGACCACGATGCGGCCTTCGCCTGTGAGCTCGCCGGTGGCGCCCCCGAACGGATCCACGTCAATCGCCTGGCCGCCGGCGCCGTGCGCCTCGCCGATTATGCGATGCTGGTCATTCCCGGCGGCTTCTCCTATGGCGACCACCTCGGCGCCGGTAAGCTGCTCGCCGTCGATCTCGTGCATCGCCTCGGCGACCAGCTTCAGCGCTTCATCGCCGATGGCCGCCCGGTGATCGGTATCTGCAACGGCTTCCAGGTGCTGGTCAAGGCCGGGCTGCTCCCCGGTGTCGCACTCGCCGCGCCCGGGGTGGCCCCCGGCGCCCTGGTCACGCTGACCGAGAACGACTCTGCGCGCTTCGAGTGCCGCTGGGTCCAGCTTGGCCCCGACCCCGCCAGCCGCTGCCGCTTCACCCAGGGCATCACGCACCCGATCGAGGTGCCGGTCGCCCATGGCGAGGGTCGTCTGGTGGCGCGCGACACTGCTGCCCTCGACCTGCTGCGCGCCCAGGGCCTCGTCGCCCTGCGCTATGTCGCTGCGGACGGCGCGCCCGCCCCCTACCCCGCCAACCCCAATGGCTCGCTCGACGCCATCGCCGGCATCTGCAACCCCCAGGGCAATGTCCTTGGCCTGATGCCCCACCCCGAGAATGCCGTGCTGCCGCAGCAGCACCCGCGCTGGACCCGTGAGCCCCGGCGCGCTACCGGCGATGGCCTGCTGATCTTCCGCAATGCGGTGCAGTACGCCGCCTCGCTCTGAGCACTGGCTAACCGCCGCCTGCTATGGGCCCGGGCGCCTGCCCGCCGCCCTGACACCACGACCATGGTTCTCTACCCGCCCGACGACCCGTTTCTGTTCAACATCACCCTGTTCGGTATCCCCATCGCGGTGCGCTGGTATGGCGTGATCATTATGAGCGGCGCCCTGCTCGCCGCTTACTTCAGCACCCGCCGCGCCGCAAACCGTGGCTACGACCCCGACCACGTCTGGAACCAGTTGATGCTCGGCCTGCTGCTCGGCATCGCCGGCGCCCGCATTTACTACGTCACCTTCGAGTGGGAGCGTTTCGCCGCCAACCCCTGGAGCGTGCTCAACCTGACCACCGGCGGGCTGGCCATCCACGGCGCGCTGATCGGCGCCGTGCTCTCAGTGATCATCTACACCCGCTGGAACCGCCTCCCCCTCTGGGACTGGCTGGATGTCTGTGTGCCGGGCTTTATGCTGGGCCAGGCCATCGGCCGCTGGGGCAACTTCTTCAACCAGGAGGCCTACGGCCGCCCCACCAGCCTGCCGATCGGCGTGCGCATCGATCCCGAGCGCCGCGTGCCGCCCTTTACCGACATGCAGCAGTACCCGATCGATACGCTCTTCCATGCCACCTTCCTCTACGAGTCGCTCTGGAACCTGGCCGGGGTTGGCCTGCTCCTTTTCGCCGATCGGCGCTTTGGCCATGGCGCGCCGGCCGGCAAGCGCTGGCTGCGCCCCGGCGATCTGTTCTTCCTCTATGGGATCATCTACTCTGCCGGTCGCTTCTGGATCGAGGGGTTACGCACCGACAGCCTCTGCCTCAACGGCGTCGGCGGCGATTGCGCCGGCTCGCTCCGCGTCGCCCAGCTCATCAGCCTGGTGATCATCGGTGTCTGCGCCGCCGCCCTGGTCATCAACCACCGCCGGCCCCTCCCGCCCGCGCCCACCCCCACTGGCCCGGCCGATCGGTAGGCCGACGAGCCCTCAACCGCGCGCTCCGCCTCGTAGGCTTCTATGGGTGTGTGTTGGATATCAGCTTTCAGCGTCCGCAACGGGCGACGGCGACTGAGATGGCCGATAATGGCATGCTGCTGCGCTACCGCAGCCGTCGTGTCCGGTAGTCGTAGCGGCCCTTAAGATCGTTGGGCGTGGTGCCCTCCATCGGCTGTACCCCGCTCAGAAAGGCGGCCCGGTCGAGCATATGGGCCGCCACGGGGGCCGTGAGGAAGAAGAAGGCGATCATCGCCACCATCTTGATGACGATCGGCAACGCGGTGATGTAATAGACGCCCACACCTAGCAGCACGCCGACGATGCCCAGCGTGCCGGCTTTGCCAGCGGCATGGACCCGCGTGTACAGATCCGGCAGGCGCACCAGTCCTACCGAGGAGACGACGACGAAGAAGACGCCAATCCCCATCAGCAGCGCCGTGATCAACTCCACCGCGCTCATCAGTTCCTCCCATCTTCGATGAAACGGGCCAGAGCCACCGTGCCCAGGAAGCCCAGCACTGAGACCACGATCACGGCGTCGATCAGGATTGGCTGGCGGAACTGTACAACAAACATCGCGATCAGGCCGACCAGGTGGATCATGATCATATCAAAGGCCATAGCCCGGTCGGGGATGCTCGGCCCGCGGAGCAGCCGCCAGACCGTGACCCCCAGCGAGAGGCTGAGCACCCCCATCAGGATGGTCAACGTCAGCTGGAACATGCTCATGGCAGCAACTCCAGGACCCGGCGCTCGTAGGCCTCCTTCGTCGCGCGCCGCAGTTCCTCCGGATCACGAACCTCAAAGGCGTGGATGTAGAGCGTCTTGCGATCGCTCGATACATCCAGGCTCACCGTGCCCGGGGTCAGCGTGATCAGGTTGGCCAGCGTGGTGATCCCCTCGTCGCTCTTCAGGTCCAGTGGGATGGCCACGATCCCTGGCCGCAGATCCATCTTCGGCGAGAGCACCGTGCGCGCGACCGAGATGTTCGACTTCACAATCTCAATGAAGCCAAACCCGATGAAGCCAAGCCAGCGCCAGGCCATCAGCAGCGGGTTGCGCGTCCAGAAACGGAAGTAAGCGCGGAAGCTGAACGGCTCGTTGGAAAAGGTCTGCCACGACAGCCGCAGCACCAGGAAGCTGAAAATAAAGCCGACGATCCAGTCGGCAGGGTGATATGAGCCATTAACCATCACCCAGGCCAGGGCCAGCAGCAGGTTCAGCCCGAGCATGATGAAACGCTCCTTTCAGTTATTTGCCGTCGAGATGACTGCATTGCAGCCCGCGGGGCCGCAGACATCCTGGACGAGACTCTGCGTATCAAAGACCTGCTCTGCCGCGAACCGGCTGTAGTTCAGCACCGGGCGCGCGCCAAAGCCGATCGCGATGCTCAAGGCCACCAGCACCACACTCGGCGCAAGAAGCGCGGCTGAGGCCCGCGGCATCGTCGCCTGGTCACCATAGGGCTTCTTCCAGAAGACCTCGTTCCAGATCTTCAGCATCGAGAAAAGCGTGAAGAGACTGACCGTCGCGGCGACGCCAACCATCAGCCACTGCCCCTGGTCCACGCCGACCTGGATCAGGCCCAGTTTGCCAAAGAAGCCGCTCAGCGGCGGCAGCCCGGCGAGCGAGAAGCTGGCCAGCAGCCAGAGCCCGGCCAGGATCGGCTCGCGGCGGGCCATGCCACCCATCTGCTTCAGTTCGCCGGTGCCGGACAGGTACTCGGCGGTGCCGCCGATCATGAACAGCGCCGTCTTGACCACGATATGGTGGACCATGTAGAGAATGCCGGCCGCCAGGCCCGCCACGCCGACCAGCCCGAGCCCCATGATCATGTAGCCCACCTGGCTGATAATGTGGAACGAGAGGATGCGCCGCACATTCACCTGGGCCATCGCGCCCATCACGCCGATCACCATCGTCAGCGCGGCGATGATCAGGATCAGCGTGCCGTAGCGCTCCAGTTCACGCTGGAACACCGTGCCGAAGACGCGGTAGAGCGCGTAGATCCCCACCTTGGTGAGTAGGCCGCTGAACAGCGCGCTCACCGCGACCGTCGGCGTATGGTAGCTCGTCGGCAGCCAGAAGAAGACCGGCACCAGGCCCGCCTTGCTGCTGTAGGCGAACAGGAAGAAGCCGGCCACTGCCGTCACGATCCCGGGCTGCTGAAGCGTGCTCAGGCGCTCGGCGAGGTGGGCCATGTTCAAGGTGCCCGCCACCCCGTAGAGCAGCCCGGCGCCAACCAGGAAGCTGGTGCTCCCGAGCAGGTTCAGCACCACATACTTCAGGCCGCCCTCAAGCTGGCCACGCTCGCCGCCCAGCGTGATCAGGCCGAACGAGGCCACCAGCAGCACCTCAAACCAGACGTAGAGGTTGAACAGGTCGCCGGTGAGGAAGGCGCCACCGCAGCCGAAGAGCAGCAGCAGCAGCAGCGGATAGTAGTAGTAGCGCTCGCGGTAGGGGCTGACGGTGCTGAAGCTGTAGAGTACCGTCACCAGCATCATCACCGAGGTGAGCAACAGCATAATCGCGCTCAGCCCATCGGCCACCAGCGAGATGCCGAACGGCGCGGCGAAATCGTCTGCCTGGGTCACCATCCGCCCCGTCGCGCCTACCGCGGCCAGGAGCCAGATGCTGTAGCCCAGGTCGAAGAGCACGGCCGCCAGGGCGATCGACCGGGCAATCACCCGCCGCTGGCCAACCAGGGTCGCCAGCACCGCACTCAACAGCGGGACGAGCAGGGGGAAGAAGAGGTGGTTTGCCATTTGCGCGCCCTATAGCCTGTCGGTCTCGACCATATCGTCGAGGTCGTCGCTGTTCACCGCCTGGTTTGCCCGGTAGGCCAGGGCGAGGATGAAGGCGGTGAAGCCGAAGTTGATCACGATCGCCGTGAGGATCAGCGCCTGGTTGAGCGGGTCGGCCGCCACGACCGGCGTCACCCCGGTGGCCTCATCGACGAACGGTGGCATCCCCTTCACCACGCCGTCGCCCATGAGGAAGAGCAGCAAGTTGGTGCCGTGGCTGAGCAGCACCAGGCCCAGGATCAGCTTGACCACGCTGCGGCGGAGTATCAGGTAGGCGGCCCCTGCAAACAGCGTCCCAACCACCAGGGAGAGGATGAAGGTCATAGGATCGTCACTCCTGACTCACGCCTCGGGGGCCACCGGCTCCGTCCGAGCAGGGGGCGAGCGCCGTAGCGGGTAGAGGATAGGCTCCTCGGCGAGCACCAGGGCCAACTGGGTCGTCACGCCGATCACCGTCAGGTAGACGCCCACGTCGAACAGCACCGGCGTGCCGAGCTTGCCGATGCCCGGGATCGGTGTGGCCAGCCAGTGCGCAGCCATGAATGGCTCACCCTGGACCAGGGCCAGTAGCCCCCAGCACGCCGCCGAGCCGACCCCGATCGCCGCCAGGTGGAGGTAGTTGATGGGAATGATCTGGCGCGCGTAGTCCGGGCCGAAGGCGACGATCTGCAGAATGATCGCCGCAGCGGCCAGCAGCCCGCCGACAAAGCCGCCGCCCGGCAGATGATGCCCGCGCACCACCATAAACAGCGAGAGTAGCAGCAGCAGCGGCAGCATCACCCGGGCGATCGTGCGGAGAATCATCGACTCGTACATTGATGCCTCACCTCTCTTCCTGGCCGCCCTGCGACTGCGCCACCGCAGGGGCCTGCGCCACCGCAGCCTCGTGGCCATCATCATGCCCATCCCGACCGTCAAGCCCCAGCTCCTGGCGACCTTTCCGCCCCAGCGCGGCCGCGTCTTTCGCCGTCCTGCCGCGCATGTCGGCGATCTCCGGGTCCGACTCGGGCCGCAAGCGCAACATCGCGTAGATCCCGAGCAGCGCGATGAAGAGCACCGTGATCTCGCCCATCGTATCGAAGCCGCGGAAGTCGACCAGGATCACATTGACCACATTCTCGCCCTTGCCCTCGGCAAGCGCCTCGGCTTTGAAGACCGAGCTGATCGGTGGAAACAGGGTGCTGCTCGCCGCGATCCAGGTCATTGCCGCCATCGTGGTGCCGACCACCAGCGCGATCACGCCGTCGCGTAGCCTGGTCGTCCGTGGCGACAGCCGTTCGAATGAGGCGGGGAGCACCGCGAACACGAGCAGAAAGAAGACCGTCGAGATCACTTCGACCAGCAGCTGGGTCAGCGCCAGGTCAGGACCGCTGTAGATTACGAACATGAACGAGACGATCGCACCCACGATGCCCGCCACAATGATCGCGCCAAGCCGCGAACGGGCCCTGATCGTTGCCAGCACCGCGAGCGGGATGAGCAAGGCCGTGATCAATTCGGGCAGCGCAATGTTGCCCAGGCTGGGGGGGGGTGCGCTGGCGAGCGCGAAACGCGCCAGCGGTGTGAGCACCACCGCCACCAGTGCCAGCAACGAGTAGAGGATGTAGTTCCGCAGCCGGCCGTTCTGCACGGTGCGCGTGAAGCTGGTGGTGCTGCTCAACAGCCCGCTGATCGCCGCGTCGTAGATCCGGTCGCCATTCAGCCAGGACGGGAGCGGCGAGGGTATGGCGACAAGCTGCTTCTCGAAGCGCGTCAGCGCGATACCCACTGCAATCGCCCCCAGGCTTAGCATCAGCGGCAGGCTCAACTCCGAGGGGAGCAGATGCAGGCTAACCTTCTCGGCCTTACCCGCGATCGCCGTCACCGCTGGCTGGAGCAACGCCGAGACGGCCGGCAGCAGGCCCAGGGGCAGGATCACGGAGAGCAGCGTCAGCACCCCCGGCCCAACCAGCATGCCGAGCGGCGCATCGTGAACGTGGTCGCGCTGCCGGGCCGCCGCCGAGCCAAAGAAGATCCCGCCCACCAGCCGCCAGGCGTAGAGGATGCCGAGCACCGCCGCGACCACCACCGCGGCCACCACCAGCGTGTCCAGCCCCGCGCTGAGCTCGCTGTGGGTCACCGCGTGCAGCAACTCCTCCTTCGCCACAAAGCCGAACAGTGGCGGAATGCCGGCCATCGAGAGCGCCGCCAGGCTCGTCACCACCAGCGTGCCAGGCATCTCCCGGCGCAGCCCGCCGAGCTCGCTCAGCTTGCGCGTGCCGGCCTCGTGGTCGACCGCCCCGGCCAGCATAAACAGCGCGCCTTTGTAGAGCGCGTGGGCCAGGATCAGCGTCACCAGCGCCACGGGGGCGTCGTGGCCGCCGATACCGGCCATCAGCACCATGGTGCCGAGCAGGCTCACCGTGCTGTAGGCCAGCAAGCCCTTGATGTCGTCCTTGCGCAGCGCCACCGCCGCGCCGACAAGCATCGTCGTCATACCCACCGCGGTGAGGCTGTAGGTCCACAGCGGTGTCTCACTGAACGCCGGGTGCAGGCGGGCCAGCAGGTAGACCCCCGCCTTGACCATGGTGGCCGAGTGCAGATAGGCGCTGGCCGGCGTCGGGGCCTGCATCGCGTTCGGCAGCCAGATGTGAAAGGGGAACTGGGCCGACTTGGTGAAACAGCCCAGGAAGATCAGCAGCAGCGCCGGCGTGAACAGCGGCGAGCCGCGCAGTTCTTCGCCGGCCGCGAGAATCTTCGAGATATCGTACGACCCGGCTGCCGTGCTGAGCAGCACCAGGCCCACCAGCAGCGCCAGGCCGCCGCCAACGGTGACCAGCAGGCCCATCTGCGCGCCCCGCCGCGCGTCGGCGTAGTCGTGCTTGTAGCCGACCAGC
>DAOUBZ010000287.1:0-2872 GCA_034432515.1 Chloroflexaceae bacterium
CGGGCGGGACGCCCGCGCACCCGGCGTGGGCAAAACGGGGTTTGCCAGCAGTATCATGCAACGTCCCTGGGGCTTGCCCAGCGAACGATGCGCCGCTGCACTCAGCATGACAGAAGCGTCACCCTTCAAGATGAAACCCGTCAGATAGTCGTCATACCGCTTCCCTATGCTGGAAGCATGGAGAGTATCGCTGCTATGCGCCACCGGTTCGGCTTCGTTCTCGAGCAGACGCTCGGGCACAGGACCTACGCTGCCAATCTCCGCAGCGCGCTCGGCGAAGAGCCGCAGGTGACGACTGTCTGGGGCGCGGTCGACTTCGACACCTACGGGCCACTGGAACGCCTGCCGCTGCTGCGCAACTGGACCATTCGCGCGGGTCGGCAATGTCGCCAGCAGCTGGCTGCCATGCAACGCGCCGGACCCCTCGATGCACTGCTCTTCCATACCCAGACGGTCGCAGTGCTTGCGCTCGACTGGCTCCAGCGGGTGCCCAGTATTGTCTCGCTCGACGCGACACCGGTGCAGATCGACCGGATGGCCGCAGCCTACAGCCATTCGACCGGCGCAGCGCTGGTGGAGCGGCTGAAGGCCGCCCTGCACGGGGCCTGCTACCGCACGGCCCGCCAGCTGGTAACCTGGAGCCAGTGGACCGCCGAGAGCCTGGTAGCCGACTACGGGGTACCTGCCGCGAAGATCAGCGTCATTGCCCCGGGTGTGGCGACCGACTTCTGGCGACGCGCCGAGCCGCTGAGCGAGCGGCCCGGCCCGCTGCGCGTGCTATTCGTGGGCGGCGACTTCTGGCGCAAGGGTGGCGCGACACTGCTGGCCGCGGTCCGGGCGCTACCAGAGGGTTCCGTCGAGCTGCACATCGTGAGCAGGACGGAGCTTAGCGCGCAGCCCGGTGTGATGATGTATGACGGCATCCAGCCAAACAGCGTCGAACTGCGGGCGCTCTACCATCACTGTGACATCTTCTGCCTGCCCACCACTGGCGACTGTCTGCCGCTGGTGCTACTTGAAGCCGCTGCCGCCGGGCTGCCGGTGATCAGCACGGTGCTCGCCGCCATCCCTGAGGTGGTGCGCGATGGCGAGACCGGCCTGCTGGTGCCACCTGATGACGTTGCCGCGCTGGCCGCTGCGTTGCGCTGCCTGGTCGAGGCGCCGGAGCGTCGTCGTGCACTGGGGGCTCGTGCAACGGCGCTGGCTGCGGAGCAGTTCGATGCCCGGCGCAATGGTCGGCGTCTCCTCGCACTGCTCAGCCAGGTGGCCGGGCAGCACTGAATCTTGCGCTCCAGAGAGGGGCGTGCTATGATCGATCCGTTTTGCAGCGCCATACCATCAACTCTCGAACCCGGAGCGCCGTACGCTGAACAGACGGTCGTCGGACCGCCCCCAGGCTATGCAGCAGCGAGAAGTGGAGTGCAATGCGTGTGGCGATGGCCCATCCCTGGTGCTGGCCTCGGCCTCGCCACGGCGCCGCGAGTTGTTGGCGGCACTTGGAGCACGCTTCAGCATCATTGCCACCGACGCGGAGGAGGAGGAGAGCCCGCCGCCACCCGCGGTGCGCGCCGTCCTGCCGGTGCTCGCGATACCGCCTGGTGACCATCCGGCGCTGCGGGCCTGGCGCAAGGCCCACGCCGCCGCCCTGCACTGCAGGGATGCGGTCGTGCTCGGCGCCGATACGGTGGTCGTGCTCGACGGTGAGGTGTTGAACAAGCCCGAGGACGACGATCACGCCCGGGCGATGCTCAGCCGGCTCGCCGGGCGCTGCCACACGGTCTACACCGGATTGTGCGTGCTCGGCACCAACCGAACGAAGGGCGAACCGCTCCAGCTTGCGGTCGAGGCGGCAGAGGTGGTGTTTCGGCCGCTGTCGGCTGACGAGATCGCGGCCTATGTAGCGACCGGCGAGCCACTGGACAAGGCCGGCGCGTATGGGCTGCAGGGCGCCGGCGGGGGCTTTGTGCGCGAGGTGCGCGGTAGCTACACGGCGGTGGTCGGGCTGCCGCTGCCACTGGTCCATCGCCTGCTCAGCGCCGCCGGGGTCACTGGCCTGCACGACCCCACTGCCACCTACCAACGCTGGCTGCAGAGCCAGGGAAAGGAGCCGCTCCCATGCCCCCCTACCCGTCCATAAGGCTGCTGATCGTTGACGATCATCCGCTCTTCCGCCAGGGGGTGCGCTGGGCGCTGGCCTCCGAGGAGGATATCAGCATCGTGGCCGAGGCGGCGAGCGGCGAGGAGGCGCTGGAGTGGCTGCAGCGCTCCGGGCCAAGCCAGGAGCCGAATGCGATGCTGGTCGATCTGAACCTGCCGGGGATCAACGGGCTGGAACTCACCCGGCAGGTGCGACGCCAGTACCCCGGCATCGGCGTAGTGATGCTGAGCATGCACGAGAGTGACGAGCAGGCCTTTAACGCGCTGCGGGCCGGCGCGGCGGCCTATCGCTCCAAGGATGTGAAGCCGCAGGCCCTGGCAGAGATCCTGCGCCGGGTCGCACGGGGCGAGTATGTGATCAACGATGTGGTCCTTGAGGAGCCCCGGGTGGCCAGCCGGGTGCTGACCCAGTTCCGCAACCTGCCCCAGGCGACGTCGACCGATCCGGAGGCGGTGGACTTTCCGATCTTCACGCCGCTGAGCGACCGCGAGATCGAGGTGCTCGAGCGGATCGCTGCCGGCGGCAGCAACAAAGAGATCGCCGACTCGCTAGGCATCAGCACCCAGACGGTGAAGAACCACATCTCCTCGATCCTGCGCAAGCTCTCGCTGAACGACCGCACCCAGGCGGTGCTCTTCGCGTTGCGCCGCGGCTGGATCGAGACCCCACAGGAGATCCGCAAGGGCAGCGGCACCCCCGACGAGGAGGAGTAGG
>DAOUBZ010000288.1:0-11546 GCA_034432515.1 Chloroflexaceae bacterium
CGCAGCGAAGCATCTCGGGCGGGACCCTTCGCGGAGTGTACCCTGAGCGCAGCCGAAGGGCTCAGGGTGACACGGGACTTGCCGGATGCACCAGTAGGCTGCTCACAAGCCGGCCCTGCGCGCCAGGTATCGGTCGTGATTTGTGATCGTGTATTGTAACAGACTCGGCCAGAGCTTGAGCAACATCCATCTCCCGCGGTAGGGTTTGTGGCGGCTACGCTGCCCCACGAGGTATTCGTTGGTGTTGGCTGCCAGGCCGCCAATACCAACGAATACCAATGGGCACGCGCCAACGTCCATGCTATGATACAAAGGCGTGCCTGCACGCCTGGATCACTGCTCGAATGTTATGTCTACGCACAGTCTACCCACAACCGGGCCAGGGCCGCTCGCTGACCGCGCGGCACTCGCTGCGCTCACCTGGCTCAATGCAGCCGATATCCGCTCCGCCTTCGGCATCGATCCCCGCATGCCCTGCAGCGGGCTCGCCGACCTGCTGTTCGCCCTGCCGGCCCGCGCCTTTGCCCGGCAGGTGCTGACACTGGACGCAATCGTTGGCCGCGACGGGCTGCAGGCCGGCGGCGCCTGGATCTGTGGGCAACTGAGTCGCGGCGTCGAGCTGCGCGGCGAGCCGCCTCCGGTGAACGGGCCACTGCTTGTAGTGGCCAACCACCCCGGGCTGCTCGATGCCGCCGCCCTGTTTGCCAGCATCCCGCGCGATGACCTGCGCGTGCTGGCGATCACCCGGCCCTTCCTCCAGGCGCTGCCACATATCGCGGGGCGGCTCTTCGCCGTGGGCGACACCCCGGCCGCCCGGACGAGCGCCGTGCGCGCGGCGGTGCGCCACCTGCGCGCGGGTGGCGCCCTGCTCAGCTTCCCCGCCGGGCAGATCGAGCCGGACCCGCTCAGCCTCCCCGGGGCGGAGGCAACGCTGGCCTCGTGGTCGCAGAGCATCGACCTGATCGCCCGCCTGGCCGGCGAAGTGACGGTCATGCCGGCGATCGTGGCCGGCGTGCTCACCCCGGCCGCAGTGCGCCACCCGCTGACCCGGCTGCGGCGTACCCCCGCCGACCGCCGCTGGCTGGCCGCGATCCTGCAACTGATGTTGCCCCGCCTGCAGCGCACCACGGTGCGTGTCCAGTTTGGCCGGCCCATCGCGGCGACAGGCGCCCCGGTCAGCGCCGCCGTGGCCGCCGAGGCGCGCCGTCTGATCCACGAGGTCACCCGGCCATGAACCACCTGGCCACCCGTCTGCGCCGCGGCTCGCCGCTGCTGATCATCTTCCTCTGCGTGCTGGTGGACATGGTGGGCTACGGGATGGTCGTCCCGCTGCTGCCCTTCATGGTCCGCGAGCGGTCCGACAGCGCCCTGCTGGTGGGCCTGCTCAGCTCACTGTATGCCTTGCTGCAGTTGCTGGTGGCGCCGATGCTGGGCGCGCTCTCCGACCGGATCGGGCGCCGGCCGGTGCTGATCGGCGCCGTGCTGGCCTCGGGCGGGGCCTATGCACTGCTGGGGCTGGCCGCGAGCCTCGGCGCCCTGCCGCTGATCTTCCTCGCCGTGGCGATCGGCGGCGCCGCCGGGGCGAGCATTCCCACTGCGCAGGCCTACATCGCCGACAGCACGCCCCCCGAGGAGCGAGCCGGCGGCCTGGGGCTGATCGGTGCGGCTTTCGGCCTGGGGCTGATGCTCGGCCCGGCCTCGGGCGGGCTGCTCAGCATCTACGGTCTGGGCGTGCCACCGCTGCTCGCCGCAGGCCTGGCGCTGCTCAACGGCCTCTTCGCGCTGCGCTTCCTGCCCGAGTCGCTGCCGGCGGAGCGGCGCCTACACACGCCACTGCGTCCCGCCGCGGTCGCCCGGCAGATCGCCGATGCCACCAGTGTGCACGCGGTCCGGCCGCTGCTGCTGGCGATCTTCCTGCTCAACATGGCCTTCGCGGGCCTGCAGAGCAACTTTCCGCTCTTCAGCAGCGTACGCTTCGGCTGGGACCCGCTGGCCAACGGGGTATTCTTCGCCTTCGTCGGGGTGTGCGCCGTGGTCACCCAGGGGGTGTTGCTGGCGCGCCTGCAGCCGCACGTCGGCGAGGCCCGCCTGGTCATTGGCGGCCTCGGGCTGATGACCCTGGCGCTCGGCGCGACCGCCCTCGCCCCGCTGGGCTGGCTGCTCTACCCCCTGGTCGGCCTGATGGCGCTGGGGACCGGGCTGGCCGTCCCGTCGATCACTAGCCTGGTCTCGCGCCTGGCCGGCGAAGGGCGCCAGGGAGTGGTGATGGGCGGTATGCAGACGGTGCTGAGCCTGACGCTGGTATTGGGGCCGGCGCTGGCCGGCCTGCTGTTCGACGCATTCGGGCCAATGGCGCCCTACCTGAGCGGCGGGTTGCTGGCCTTCGGCGCCTTGCTGGCAGCCGTGAGTGGGCTTGGCCCGGCCGTGCACCCCAGCCCTTCCAGCGCCGACTGAGGTAGGAAGGATAGCCGATCGTACTATAGCCCGTAGGCAACGCTTGGCGCTGCGCATCAGCAATGAACGACGACTCCGGCCCGACGGCTCGGACAGAGTAGAAGTTAAGGCAAACGATAGATGCACGAGTTAGCAGCACGGACGATCGAGCGAGTGGCGAGCACGACCTTGCCCACCGCCTATGGGGTCTTTCAGATGGTTGTCTACGCCGGCGGCGACGGCAAAGAGCACGTCGCGCTGAGCGTTGGCACCGTGCAGGACGGCCGGGCCGTCCCGGTACGCCTGCACTCCGAATGCCTGACCGGCGACATATTCGGCTCGCGGCGCTGCGACTGCGGCGAGCAACTGGCATGGACGCTGGCCTACCTGCAGGAGGTGGGGCGGGGCGCACTGCTCTACCTGCGCCAGGAGGGCCGGGGCATTGGCTTGACCAACAAGATCCGCGCCTACGCCCTGCAGGAGCAGGGGCTCGACACGGTGGACGCCAACCTGGCCCTTGGCCTGCCGGCGGACCAGCGCGACTACCGCGTCGCCGCCGAGATGCTGCGCGACCTGGGCATCACGAGCGTGTTGCTGATCACCAACAACCCGCGCAAGATCCAGGGCCTCGAACGATATGGCGTGCATGTGCAGGAGCGGCTGCCCGTGCTGACCACACCCAATCGTGACAACCAGTTCTACCTGGAGACCAAACGCCGCCGGATGGGGCATCTGGATTGAGAGTGCGGCAGGTTATGGAACAGCACAGCCGCCCCACGAGGGATGCGGGGCTTACCCCACGAACGTTGCATCAGCCGTACGGTTTGCACGCCGCTCTCCCTGGCGCTATACTTGCCGCCCGAAGCACCAGAACGCGACGGCCATGCTGACCAGGGAGGAACCGCCCGATGCGCGTCTTGTTGATCGACAACTACGACTCGTTCACCTATAATCTGTTCCAGTATCTCAGCGAACTGGGCGCCAGCGTCGATGTGCGCCGCAACGATGCGATCAGCGTGGCCGAGGCGGCTGCGCTGCGCCCCGACCGCCTCGTGGTCAGTCCGGGGCCCTGCACACCCGCCGAGGCCGGGATCAGCATCGAGCTGATCCGTGCCCTGGGGCCGAAGATCCCCACGCTGGGCGTCTGCCTCGGCCATCAGGCTATCGGCGCGGCCTTCGGCGGGGTCGTGGTGCGCGCCCCGCGGGTGATGCACGGCAAACTGTCGGCGATCCGCCACGAGGGCGCCGGCATCTTCGCCGGCCTCCCCAACCCCTTCACCGCCACCCGCTACCACTCGCTGATCGTGCGCCGCGATGACCTCCCCGCTGACCTGGAGGTGACGGCCTGGACCGACGACGGGCTGATTATGGGTCTCCGCCACCGCCACTACCCGATCGAGGGCGTGCAGTTCCACCCCGAGTCCATCCTCACCGAGGGCGGCAAGCAGATGCTGCGCACCTTCCTCGAAGCCCCGGCAAGCTGACTGTCCGGTAGCTACAGTACCAGCGCGCCGGCCAGCGCGGTCAGCAGCACCACCAGCCAGGGCGGCACCTGCCAGATCTGGAGCAGCCCGAAGGCCGCCAGGGCCAGCGCGACATCCAGCGGGCCACGGACAGCACTGGTGATCACCGGATCGTAGAGTGCGGCCAGCAGGATGCCCACCACAGCCGCGTTGACGCCCCGTAGCGCGGCCTGTGCCGCCGGCGCGCTGCGCAGGCGCCCCCAGAGTGGCAACGCCGCCCAGAGCAGCAGAAACGACGGCAGGAAGATCGCGACCGTCGCCAGCGCCGCCCCGGCCCAGCCGTTCGGCGGCAGCGCGCTCACCGCGCCCAGGTAGGCCGCAAAGGTGAAGAGCGGCCCCGGTACAGCCTGCGCTGCCCCGTATCCCGCGATGAACTGGTCGGCGCCAACCCAGCCCGGCGCCACCACGTAACGCTCCAGCAGCGGCAACACCACGTGCCCCCCACCAAAGACCAGCGACCCGGCGCGGAAGAACGCGGCGGCCATGGCCACGGCGTGGCTGCCCGTCATCACGGCCAGCAGCGGCAGCCCTAGCAGACCCAGGGGCAGCAGCACCACGCTGGTCCACACGAGCACCCGCGGTACAGCAATCGCCGGACCCGGTGCCGTGGCCCCGGCCGCCCCACCCAGCAACCGCCAGCCAAGCAGGCCACCCGCCCCGATCGCCACGATCTGCGCCAGGGCCACCGGCCAGAGCAGCAGCAGGATGGCCGCCGCCAGCGCGATCGTCGCCCGTGGTGCGTCCGGGGTTAGCTGCCTGGCCATCCCCCAGACGGCCTGCGCCACCACTGCAACTGCCACCAGTTTGAGCCCGTGCAGCCACCCCGCCCCCGTCACATCGCCCAGCAGGCCCAGCCCGAGCCCGAAGGCGGCCATGGCCAGCGCCGACGGCAGCGTGAAGCCCAGCCACGCCGCAAGCCCGCCGATCACCCCGGCCCGCGCCGTGCCCAGCGCGATGCCCACCTGGCTGCTCGCCGGCCCCGGCAGGAACTGGCACAGCGCCACCAGGTCGGCGTAGCTCGCCTCATCGACCCAGCGCCGCCGCGCGACGAGCTCCGCGCGAAAGTAGCCCAGGTGGGCCACCGGCCCGCCAAACGAGGTCAGTCCCAGGCGCGCAAAAACGGCCAGCACCTCCAGCGCGCGCCCCGGATACGGCTGCTCCGCCATACGATCCCTTCCGCAGCGTGAAAGACGTTACGCTGCACCCCCAACCCGATCCCGCTCGCTTCGATAGTGGGCGCAGACCTCCCGCAGCGGGCAGCCATCCGCGCGCCCAAGGTAACTCTCGCACCCCGGCTGACGGCTGTAGACACGGCGGGCCGGCGGCCCGTCGCAGCGTGGCTGCGTCAGGCAATAGCGCACGCAGAGCTCATTGATCTGGGCGTGGTAGTCGGCGTAGAGCGCCGCAGCCGCCTGCGGGTCAGCAACGGGCTGATCGAGCCGCAGTTCCGCCTCGATCGCCCGGCGCAGCACCTCGTAGGGGCGCTGCCAGAGCGTCCCGGTCCCGTGCGCCACACCATGGTCGGCGCTCACCAATGGCGGCGCTACCCGCGCAAACAGTCGCCGCGTGTAGGCATCGATCACAAACACCGGGTGCCCGCCGGCATAGAGCATGATCACGTCGCAGGTCTCGCGGCCAATGCGTGGCAGCCGCAGCAATTCGTCACGCAGCTCACCCGTGGGCCGGGCAAGCAGCAGCGCGGTTGCGCCGCCATAGCCCGCGACGATGTGCCGGGCGATCGCGATCAGGCCCGGGGCCTTCTGGGTGTGAAAGGCAGCCGGGCGGATCAGGGCAGCCAGGGTGGCCGCATCGGCCTCGGCCAGGGCCGCCGGGCTGAGCAGGCCCGCCGCCAGCAGACGCAGAATCGCCCCCTCCACCGTCTCCCAGCGGGTCTGCTGAACCAGCACCGCGCCGACGAGCATCTCGAAGGGGGCGTCGTTACCGAAGATCGGCCACCAGGGGCGCGCGGCCTGCGGCCCCGTCAGCGCGCCAAAGTGCGCCCGGAGCCGGCCGTAGAGCTCGCTGAGCGGCACCACGCGCGCTACTTCACCGGCACGGTAACACCCGATGCAGGCAGGTAGAACTGCTCAACATAGTCGGTGAGCATGCGCCGGAAGCTGAAGGCGGGGGCCACGGTTGCGATCGACTCCTTGCAGGTCTGCACCCAGCCGGTCGGCACGCCATTGGCATCGCGGCCCTCGTAGTAGAGCGGGGCGATCTCGTGCTCCAGCAACTGGTAGAGCGACTGGGCATCATTCCAGTCCTGTTCCTCCTGGTTGCTGTACTCGCGCTCCTCGCCGATCGCCCAGCCGTTCTTGCCGTTGTAGGCCTCCGGCCACCAGCCATCGAGGATGGAGCAGTTCGGCACGCCATTGAGGCCGGCCTTCATGCCGCTGGTACCGCTCGCCTCGTAGGGCCGGCGCGGGTTGTTCAGCCACACATCGACGCCCTGGGTCAGCGCGCGGCCCACGGCCATGTCGTACTCCTCAAGGAAAACGATCCGCCCGGCCAGGCCCGGCTGCAGCGCCAGCTGGTACACGTCCTGGATGAAGTGCTTGCCCGGATCGTCCTTCGGGTGCGCCTTGCCGGCAAAGACCACCTGGATCGGCTTGCCGGGCCGGTTCAGGATGGACTTCAGCCGCTCCAGATCCTTGAACAGCAGGTTCGCCCGCTTGTAAGTGGCGAAGCGCCGCGCGAAGCCCAGCGTGAGGATGTCCTCCTCCAGCACCGGCCAGACCGGCGCGCTCTGGCCCAGGTAGCGATAGTGCGCCAGGAGCCGCTGCCGGGCAAAGGCGATCATCTGGCTCTTCAGCTTCAGGCGCGTCTTCCAGAGCACCTCGTCGGGGATCTGGTAGACCTTCTTCCAGACCTTGGGATCGTCGAGGTTATCCTCCCAGCTCTTGCCCAGATAGGCGTCATAGAGCGCCCGCAGCTCGGGGGCGAGCCAGCTGGCGGTATGTACGCCGTTGGTGATCGCGCCGATCGGCACCTCGTCCTGGCTCTTTCCGGGGTAGAGCCACTGCCACATCCCGCGGGCCACGTGGCCGTGCAGCTTGCTCACACCATTGTGGTACTCGGAGAGCCGCAACGCCAGCGCCGTCATCGCGAAGGTGGGACCCCACTGCTGCTCCTGGAGCGCAATGTTCATAAACTCATCGCGGGTCAGGTTGAGCTGGGGCCAGTAGCTCCAGAAGAACTTCTCCATCATCGGCAACGGAAAGGCATCGTTGCCCGCCGGCACTGGCGTGTGGGTGGTAAAGACACAGTGGGTCTTGACCTGCTCCATCGCCTCTTCAAAGCTCGCCCCCTGGCTCACCAGTTCGCGGCACAGCTCCAGCACCAGGAAGGCCGAGTGGCCCTCGTTCATGTGCCAGACATTCGGCTTGTAGCCGAGCTGCCGCAGGGCACGCACGCCCCCGACGCCCAGTACCAACTCCTGCGAAATGCGCATCTCCTGGTCGCCACCGTAGAGCCGGGCCGAGAGCTCGCGGTCCTGCGGGCTGTTGGGGTGGATGTCAGTGTCCATCAGGTACAGGTTGACACGACCCACCTGGAAGCGGTACACCTTGGCGTAGATCGTGCGGCCCGGCAACTCGACCTCAACCACCACCTCGCGCCCGTCCGGGTCAAGAGCGGGCAGCGCGGGCACATCGGCAAAGTTCAGCTTGTTGTACTCGGCCAGCTGCCAGCCGCTCGGGTCGAGGCGCTGCCGGAAGTAGCCCTGGGGATAGATGAAGCCAACGGCCACGAAGGGCAGGCCCATATCCGAGGCCTCCTTGACGTGGTCGCCGGAGAGGATGCCCAGACCGCCGGAGTAGATCGGCAGCGACTCGTGGAGGCCGAACTCGGCGCTGAAGTAGGCGATCTGCACATCCCTGGCATCGCTATGGCGCCGGGTGTACCACGTCTTCTTCGCGCCCATGTAGGCGTCCAGGTCCTTCAGCACCGCATCGTAGCTCTTCAGATAGGCCGGGCTGGCCGCAGCTTCCTCCAGCTTGCGCTGGCGGACATCGCGGAGAAACTCGACCGGGTTATGGTAGTCGAGCTCCCACAGGTCAGGATCGATCTGTCGATAGAGATCCTGGGCTTCCGGGTGCCAGGTCCACCACAGGTTGTACGCAAGCTCACGCAACCGGGCGATCCGATCAGGGATCGGGGTGAAGAGGATCTCAGTTTCCAGACGGACCATGTGCGCTCCCCTATTGTTCGCGTGCAGGCGATACGCCGCGCGGGATGCCAGATGTTGATTGCAGTGGTGACGTTGCGCATTGTAGCCGCTCCGCGCGAAACTGTCTAGGCTGCAGGGCCACCCCGTTCGCGCACGGCGGCCTCGTAGGCTGCCAGGGTTCGCTCGGCGGTCACCCGCCAGCTGAAACTCCGCGCCTGTACCAGGCCCTGTTCGCGCAGCGCCTGGCGCAGATCGGCGTCGCGCAGCACACGCGCGATCGCCTCGGCGAAGCCGGCCGCATCCGTGGGCGCAACGGTGATCCCGGCCTCGCCAACCACTTCGGGCAGGCTTGAGCTGTTAGAGGTGATCACTGGCGTGCCGCAGGCCATCGCCTCCAGCGGCGGCATGCCAAAGCCCTCGTAAAGCGAGGGGAAGACAAAGACGCTGGCCGCCGCATACCAGAGCGGCAACTCGTCCTCGTCGATGTAGCCGATGAAGTGGACCTTCTCGCCCAGGCCCAGTTGCTCCAGGCGCTGGAAGACGGCCTCGTAGAGCCAGCCCTTGCCGCCGCCGACCAACAGCGGCACGTCGTGGTGTCGCACTACCTCGGCGTAGGCCTCCAGCAGCGTGGTCAGGTTCTTGCGCGGCTCCAGCGTGCCCACGTAGAGCACGAACTGCGCGGGCAGCCCCTTCTGCGCCCGGAAGGCAGCCAGGGCCGCAGGATCGGGCACGCGAAAGTGCTCGCGCACGGCGTTCGGCGTCACCACGATCCGCTCGGGCGGCACGCCGAGCAGCCCTATCACCTCGCGCCGCGTATGCTCGGAAACCACCAGGATACGTGCGGCGCGGCGCACACTCAGGCGGGTGGCAAAATCGAGATAGGCCCGGTTGTAGCCGCGAAAGGTCTGCGTAAAACGGATAAAGGCCAGGTCGTGCACCGTAACCACGCTGGGCAGCGAACTGGCCAGCGGGACCACGCTGTGCACCCCGTGGAACAGGTCGGCCCCGCTGCGCCGCAGCAGCAGCGGGGCCAGCAACTGCTCCCAGGGGATGCGCACCCGCGGGTTGATCGTCGGCAGGCGACTCGGGATCACCCGGAAGTTGGGCGGCAGCCGCAGCGCCGCCTGGTCGAGACCGCGGGTCGTGTAGACACTGTAGCGGTTGCGCCGGTCGATCTGGCCAAGCTGGACCAGCACCTGCTCGACGTAGTGCGAGATCCCCGCGCGCCGGAAGGAGCGCGTATGGGCCAGCAGATGGGCATTGATCGCGACGTGCATGCGGCCGCCGTCTACGGACCGGTCGCCACGCTATCTGGCGCGCTGTAATCGTGGTGGGGGACGAGTCCCCAGTCGCCCACCGGGTAGTAGATCAGCCATGCCTGGCCGACCACCCGGTCCAGCGGTAGCGGGCCCCACTCGCGCGAATCACTGGAGTTGGCGCGGTTATCGCCCATCACGAAGATGTGGCCGGCAGGCACCTCTACGGGGCCGACCTGGCAGGCGTAGCCGGCGACACAGTAGGTCGGCGCGCCCTCCAGGTAGGGCTGGTCGAGCACCTCACCATTGACCAGCACCTGCCCGTCGCGGATCTCCACCGTGTCGCCAGGCATGCCGATCACGCGCTTGATATAGTCCTTTGAGACATCACGCGGATACTCGAAGACGACGATGTCGCCCCGGCGCGGCTGGTGAAAGGGGTAGATCACGCGCTGGTCGAGCACCTCCTGGCCGGGCATGAGCCGCAGCGGTGCGTTCAGGTCAAAGTGGAAATAGACCAGCTTGTTGACCAGAATATACTGTCCGGTGTGCAGGGTGGGCTCCATGCTGGAGCCCTCGATCTTGAAGTTCTGCACGATGCCGCGGACAATGAAGAAGACCAGCAGAATGAAGAGCGCCGTCTCGACCAGTTCACGCACCATGTTGCGCACGCGCACCGGCGACTCGGAGTCGCTGCCTGGTCTCGCCACGGGTGACCACGTGGCATCGGGGCTGGAGTGTTCGGGGGTGGATGACGGGCCGGGCTCGGCGCCGAGTCCGCGCCGTGACGGAGACTGGTCCATGACGTCCCTGGAACCACGCCGCAGTGTCATGTTACACTGAGCGTATGCGGAAGGCTCGCATGCATGAGCCTCAGACGGGAAGGATTCCCCATCTGAGACCCTTGAGCATTATACTCGAACGGTGAGCAAAACGCCAGACATCGTCCGAGCCCAGGAGTTTGCATGGCGCACCAGCAGGCTGACCTGATCATCCCCGCCCAGGACGGAAGCACCACCTGCCTGGCCTGCCAGTGGCGTTGCACGCTCCGGCCGGGCGAAATCGGCCACTGCCAGGTGCGTGCCGGCAGTGACACCGGCATCGATCTGCTCGGGTACGGCCTGATCAGCGGGGCCTCGATCGGGCCGATCGAGGACTATCGGCTCTGGCACTTTCTGCCCGATACCCTGGCCCTCGCCATCGGCGGCTGGGGCTACGCCACGGTCGCCGAGCAAGGCCGCGGCCCCTATGGCGCCATTCCGACCGACCCGGCCCGGCAGCGCCGGCTCGAGCCGGACCGGGCCGCCAGCTTCGCGCTGGAGCGCCTCTGCCGGGGAGTCGTCTGGGCCTACGGCGAGCCCGCGGTCAACCATGAGTATGTGCGAGCCCTGCTCCAGTTGAGCCGCGCCTCCAGCCGCTACACGGCGCTTGTCACCACCGGCGCGATGACCTGCGAGGCGCTCGACCAGCTCGGCCCCTACCTCGATGGACTCAGCCTCGACCTGCGTGGTTTTAGCGATGCGAGCTATGCTCGCCTCGGCGGCCTGCCTGCCTGGCGTGAGGTGCTCACCATCGCCGAGCGCGCCCGCAACCGCTGGAACGTCCATATCGAGGTGACCACGCGCATCCACCACGGCGTCAATGACGACCAGAGTGAGCTCCGCGCCCTCGTCGCCTGGATCAAGGAGACCCTGGGCCAGGATACGCCCTGGCACGTGCTCCCCGGCGATGCCGGTAGCGAGACGGCTGCCTCGACCACAAGGGCACGCCGCATCGGCCACGAGGGCGAACTCGCGTTTGTCTACGGCGCCGAGCCGAACCAGCCTACCCGCTGCCCGGCCTGCCACCAGACGCTGATTACTCGCACCAATGGCGTGACGCGCATGGTCGGGCTCAATGGTACGCAGTGCACAAACTGCGGGCACCCGGTCAAGCTGCACCTGTCGATCTTTAAGCAGCGGTGACGGCGCGGCCAGCCATAGTTCAGGACACGAGGAGGCTACGACGCGAGGACCCGACGACGCGAGGACCCGACGACGCGATGGTGATCACCTCACCGCCTCCTCGCGTCCCCTACCAGGGGTAGGTTTTTGGGGAGTTGCGCCCCCAGGCCCCACATACCCCACCCCCCTACCCCCTCCCCTACCAGGGGAGGGGGCCAGAATC
>DAOUBZ010000289.1:0-1651 GCA_034432515.1 Chloroflexaceae bacterium
CGTATCGGCGGGTGCGGGCGCCGTGGCGGCCGTTGTGGCCTGCGCGGCCGCCGCGGGGGCCGGCAGGCTGCCGGCGTCGAGGTAGTCGGGCAGCGTCTCGCCAGGCAGCCCGGCGACGATGCGCGCGAAATCGGCCAGCCGGCTCAGGAAGCCCTTCGCCTGGATGCCCGCCAGGTCGTCGTCAGTGGCCGGGATGGCCGCTGCCCGCAGATTGGCCCGCAGTCGGTCGATGGCGTTGGTCATGGCATTGCTCTCGGATAGCGAGTCATTGATTGTATTGTACGCTCAAGAGCGCCGGCGCTCCAGCCGTCGATTACCCAGGTTCGGTACGGTCCACCCTGGTGGCAGCCACAGTCGGTTCCGGTACGCGTTTGCGGCCCGCGCAGCTTGTGCTGCACCGCTATCTCGCCGGATCCGTCAACGCCTCGGCGTACACGTCCTCGATCCGCTCGAGCATCCGCTCGAGGCTGAACTCGCGGGCCGCCCGGGCGCGACCGGCCGCGCCGAGGGCGTGGGCAAGCTCGGGGTTGGCCACCAGCACCTGGAGGGCGCGGGCCAGCGCTGGCACGTCATCCGGTGGCACGACGAAGCCAGTGCGCCCGTGCAGTGTCACGTAGCTGGTGCCGGTGCCCAGTTCGGTGGTAACCACCGGCAGTCCGGCGGCCTGGGCCTCAACCTGGGCCATGCCGAAGGCCTCGCTCCGCTCCACCGCAGGCAGGACAAATACGTCGGCGGCGTGATAGAAGGCCCGTAGCTCGGCCTCGGGCTGCTCGCCCACGAAGTGGATGCGGCCGGTGAGCTCCAGGTCGGCGGCGAGGTGCTCCAGGTCGGCGCGGCGCACCGTGGCATCGCCGCCGACGAAGACGGCGCGGGCGGGCACCCGGGCCATCGCGCGCACCAGCCGATCGGCGCCCTTGTAGTAACGCAGGCGTCCGACGAAGAGCACGAGCGGGACAGGGAAGCGGGCGCGCAGCGCCGCCACCCGGGCCGGGTCGGCCGTGGCGAAGCACTCCAGCGGCACGCCCAGGGGTACTACCCGGCAGCGTGAGGCCAGCGGGGCCAGCAGCGGCGAGGAGCGGATGTAGGCCGGGCTGGTGGCGATGATCCGCGCCGCCCGCCAGAGCGTCCGGCGGAAGAGCGGCGCGAGCGCCCGCGCCAGCCGTCGCTGGCGCACAATGTCGCTGTGATAGGTCACCACGAGCGGCGTGCGCCGCGCAGCGAGCAGGGCCGCCAGGTCGCCGGGGGGGAAGGGGTGGTGCAGGTGCACCAGTTCGGGGCGCGCGCGGGCCAGCAGCAGGGGTAGGGCCGGGCAGAGCGGCGTGGAGGCCAGCGTCGCCAGACTTCCGGCCCTGATGACGCGTACCCCGTTTCGTTGCTCCACGCTCGTGCGCTGACCGGCACCGCTGACCAGCACGGTGACGGCGTGGCCGCGGGCCGCCTGCCCCTCGGCCAACAGCCGCAGGTGGTGCTCGATCCCGCCGAGCACCGGGTCGTACGCCTTGTACAGGTGGAGCACACGCATAGGCGCCATTATACGCCGTGCAGCGTGTTACAATACAGCCGACTTGTTGACACGTCAGGGCTTATGCAGTGTCTTTGGGGCAAGCCCAAACCCCAGGTTGCTGGTTGGTGTGGGCGGCGTAGCCGCCCA
>DAOUBZ010000290.1:0-4713 GCA_034432515.1 Chloroflexaceae bacterium
ATTCCGAGCGCAGCGAGGAATCTGAGCGGGTCGCGCAAGACCCCTCGCTCTGCTCGGGGTGACAATGCCGGATGTTCACAGGTAATTGGTATTCACCGTGTCACCCGGTCACCCCTCCCCTCGTCACCCACGAGCGCGCTCCTCCTCCTCCTCGCCACGCACATCCGCCTCCTGGGCCCAGGCGACCAGGTCATCTTCGCTTGCGGTGAGCACCCACTGCCAGTGGGCCTCGGCCTCCGGCCAGTCGGCCAGGAGCACCTCGGCATAGCCCTTGAGCCGCGGCGAGGCAAGCACCCGCGCTTCGGCCGCACGAAAGAGGTCATGGAATCTGATCATGGCCGCTGCTCCCTTCGCGCTCCACCCGTTCCGCGCCATGCTGCCACGGGAGGCCTCCCCGCGGGCTGCGCAGTGGTGTGAAGCTATCAGGCACCGCTCAGGCTGGAACCATGGGTCGCCAACCCGGAACAAGCGACACAGAGGCCGCCCCACCGGAGCATACCACGGGCATGTGCCGCTGCGCGAAAGCCCTGCTTCACGCAGCGTTATCATCCGGCCACTGGCGCCGCTGATCCGCGGGCCGCGCCGCACAAGCCGCCTCCTCAGGCGGCGCAGGACCAGGGCAATGCGCAACATCCCGCAACGTCATCCTGGGAAGAATCTGACACCCGACGTGGCACCCAGCACCCTGAACCCCGACACATGCATTTACAGCCATGGCAATTTCATGCCTTCCCCTAGGCATGAAAGGGCTTCATGTGTTACAATACCGTCAGTATTCACCTCGGTATGTGGAGCCACTCCATGGCTGTCGTCGAGCCGCCCGCCCCTGCTGCGCCGGACGGACCGGATTCCGGCGCGGGGTCGCCGCTGTATCTGCGGCGGGCGGCGTTAGTCGAGGCGCTCGCCGCGCTCTGTGCAAGCCCCGATCTGCCCACGCTGCGCGCCGAGCTCGCCACGCTGCGCGCCGCCCTCGTGCCCGGTGGCGCGCTTTGGGCCCCCAGCGGCGAAGATGCAGTTGTGTTCCCGGAACCGCTGCTGCAGGCCGAGCTCGCGCAGATCGGTGCGGCGCTGAGCCTGGAGCGGGCGCGTTACTATGCAGGGCGCCTGCGTAAGGCTGCCCAGGGCGAGCGTACGGCCGCGATCAACGAGATCGATCTGAACCGCTGGAAGGCCTACGACGATATCTTTACCGATAGCCTCTGGCTGATCGAGCGTCGCGACGGCAGCGGTGTGCACCGCGCCGATTACTGGGGCAACTTCGTGCCCCAGATCCCCAACCAGCTGCTGCGCCGCTATACTCGCCGCGGCGACTGGGTGATCGACCCCTTCGCCGGCGCCGGCACGACCCTGATCGAGGCGCAGCGCCTGGGACGCAATGTGCTTGGCGTTGAGTTGCAGCCGCCCCTGGTCGAGCGCGTGCGCGGCCTCGTGGCGGCCGAGCCAAACCGCCACGGCGCCCTGGTCCACGTGGCGGCAGGCGACAGTACCTGCACCGATTTTCGCGCGTTGCTCGCCGAGCAGGGCGCCGCCTCGGCCCAGCTCGCCATCCTCCACCCGCCCTATCACGATATCATCCGCTTCAGCGACGACCCGCGCGACCTCTCCAACGCCGCCTCGATCGAGCGCTTCCTGGCCCTGCTTGGCCAGGTGGTGAGCCGGGTAGCCGATGTGCTCGACCGCGGGCGCTACCTGGCGCTGGTGATCGGCGATAAGTACGCCCGCGGCGAGTGGGTGCCCCTGGGCTTTCTGGCTATGCAGACGGTACAGGAACGGGGCTTCGTGCTCAAGAGCATCGTGGTCAAGGATATCAACGGGACGGCCGGCAAGCGCGCCCAGAAGGAGCTGTGGCGCTACCGCGCGCTCGTCGGCGGCTTCTACGTCTTCCGCCACGAGTACGTGTTCCTGTTGCGTAAACGGTAGCGACTCAGGCTGCTGCGTCAGGGAAGGCCGCGCTGACCAGGGCCGGCAGCAATAGGCCGGAGCGGCCGTTGAGGTAGAAGAGCCGTTCCTGAACCGTGTCGCTCACGTCGAGGTTGATCACCGCCAGGGTGGCCCCCCACGCATAGGCGAGGCGCGGCAGCGAGGCGGCTGGCTCAACCAGCCCCGATGTGCCGACCGAGAGGAAGAGGTCGCAGCTCGTCGCTGCGTTCCAGGCCCGCTCCAGCGCATCGCTCGGGAGTTGCTCGCCGAACCAGACCACGTCGGGGCGCAGCGGGGCGCCGCATACCGGGCAGGGCGGCGGCAGCTCGGCGCTCTCATCCCAGTGCTCGTAGACCGTGCCCTCAGCCGAGCAACGCACCCGCATGATGTTCCCGTGCAGCTCGATCGGCGCTGAACTGCCGGCGCGGCGGTGCAGCCCGTCGACATTCTGGGTGATCAGCGTGAAACGGGGCACGAGCCGCTCCAGCCGGGCAAGCGCCAGGTGCCCCGGGTTGGGCGCGGCGCCGCTGACCGCCTGGCGCCGCCAGGCGTACCACTCCCAGACCAGACGCGGGTTGCGCTGAAACGCTTCCGGGGTCGCCAGGTCCTCGGGGTCGAAGCGGGCCCAGAGCCCGGTCTGCGCGTCACGGAAGGTGGGAATGCCACTCTCGGCACTCACGCCCGCCCCGGTGAGCACCGCCACGTGGCGCGCCCGGCGCAGCGCCGCGACCAGTTCCGGCGGGATGTTGCTCTCTGTGGCCATCGCTTGCTGCTACTTCGGCATAAACACCAGCTCAAAGCGCCGGGTGTGCGCGTCGAGAAACTGCACGTGCCAGATCCCGCAGGTCGGCGCCGGATTGCCCCCCGCGTAGACGTGGCGGCTGAGGTCGATCTTCTCGTTGCTCAGCTCGAGCAGCGCGGCACGGATCGGCGAGCCGTGGGCGACGATCGCGATCCGGGTGTGGGGCGCATCATGGGCGGCGAGCAGCAGTTCGCTGATGCGCGCCCGCACCTGCTCGAAGTGCTCGCCTGGCCCGTGCTCCTGGACCAGCGCCGTGAAGGTCGCAGGCAACCCGAGCCGTTCCACCAGCACCTCCGCCGTCTGACTGGTGCGGGCGAATGGTGAGACAAAGAGGTGTTCGAGCTCCTTGTCGGCCAGGAAGTCGGCTGCCTGGGCGGCCTCTGCGCGGCCGCGCTCCGAGAGCTCGGGCCCCGGAGGCAACTGGTAGGGGATGGCGGGATTGTGCACCGGCTGACCATGGCGGATCAGGTAGAGATCGGTGAGCACAGGACGCTCCTCACGCGTAGCGACAACCACGGCAGGGTACCACACGCCGCGTTGGCCTGTCAACGGTTTGACGCGCCGTGGCGCAACAATTACAATGCTAAGGGCGTCCTACGTGCGGCGCCTTACCCTGGCCTGCACCAGGCTGTTAGTCCCCGGGCGCGGGCGCGGTCACGGACCGCACGCGCCTTGTCGCGATACACTCAGGCCGGCCCGTCCGGTGCTGCGACTCTAGCAAAGGAACGCTACGATGCGGCTGATCCTCTACCTCGGCAAGGGCGGCGTCGGCAAAACAACTACTTCGGCCGCGACAGCGGTGCGCGCGGCGGAGCTCGGCTATCGGACCCTGGTGGTCAGCACCGATGTTGCCCATAGTCTGGCCGATGCGCTCGATACGCCGCTTGGCTCCACGCCCACGCCGCTCACCGACCGGCTCTGGGGCCAGGAGATCAATGTGCTCGACGAGGTGCGCGAGCACTGGGGCGAACTACGCGGCTACCTCTCGACCCTGCTGCGCCGGCGCGGGGTCAACGATGTCGCGGCCGAGGAGTTGGCGATCATTCCGGGTATGGAAGAGGTCGTCAGCCTGCTGCACATCCGCCGCCAGGCCAAGACCGGCGATTTCGATGTGGTGGTGGTGGACGCCGCCCCCACCGGCGAGACGGTGCGCCTGCTCACCATGCCCGAGACCTTCCAGTGGTACGCCGCCCGCGTGATGGACTGGGAGCCAACCACGCTCAAGGCCGCCCGCCCGCTGGTCAAGCAGTTGATGCCCGCCGCCGATATGTTTGCCACCCTTGAGCGGCTGACCAAGGGCGTCGAGGCGCTCCGCGAGACGCTGACCGACCCCGAGGTCAGCTCCTACCGCCTGGTGGTCAACCCCGAGCGCATGGTCATCAAGGAGGCCCAGCGCGCCGCCACCTACCTCTCGCTCTTCGGCTACCCGGTCGATGGCGTGGTGCTCAACCGCGTGCTGCCCATCGCGGCGGCCGAGGGCGCCTTCATGCAGGAACTGGCCCGCATCCAGCAGGGCTATCGCCAGCTGGTCTATGACCTCTTCCAGCCACTGCCGATCTGGGAGTGCCCCTACTACGCCCGCGACCTGGCAGGGATCGAGGACCTCGCGATGGTCGGTCATCAACTCTTTGGTGAGGTCGACCCGGTGAAGGTGCAGTTCCAGGGCAAGATGCAGGAGATCGTGCGCGACGGCGGAGAGTATGTGATGCGCCTGCCCCTGCCCCACGTCGAGATCGGCAAGGTCTCGATGACCAAACGCGGCGATGAGCTGTTCATCGAGATCGGCAACTTCCGCCGCGATATGATCTTGCCGCTCATTCTCGCCGAGCGCCCGGCGACGCGGGCAGTCTTCCGCGGCGGGGTACTGGAAGTGCGCTTCGGCGAACCCGAGATGCTGCCCCTCGATACACCCAACGGGAGCGAGAACGCCAACCCGTAGCGGCGTAGTTCACAACAGGCGCCCTCACCCTCGTCCATTTCCTGCGCGCGGG
>DAOUBZ010000291.1:0-9570 GCA_034432515.1 Chloroflexaceae bacterium
TGGGCCCTACGGGCGCGCCTCGAGCAGCAGCGGCACGTCGATCGGGGTCTGCTCGCCCTCGCGCAGCACGCTTAGCGTAGCCGTATCGCCGACCTGGTAATCGAGGTCGAGCAGCCCGATCAGCTGATCGCCATCGGCCACCGGGCGTCCGTCGAGCGCCAGCACGATGTCTCCGCCCACAAGGATCGGGACGCCGTCAACGCTCGCCTCGCGGGTACCCCCGCGCAGCCCGGCCCGGGCCGCGGGGCTGTCGGGCTGCACTTCGGTGATCAGCACCCCGCGCTCTACCGGCAGACCGAGCCGCTCGGCCACCAGCGCGTCGAGTGAGAACATGCGGATCCCTATCCACGGGTGATCGTAGCGTCCGCTGCTGATCAGCGCGGGCACCACCTTGAGCAGCGTGCTGGCCGGCACGGCATAGCCCACACCCTCGAACGAGCCGGTGCCCTGGCTCACCGCGATGGCCGTATTGACGCCGATCACCTCACCCCGCGCGTTGAGCAGCGGCCCCCCCGAGTTGCCCGGGTTGATCGCCGCGTCGGTCTGCAGCACATTGGGGATGCTGAAGTTGCCGAGCGCCCGCGTCGGGCCACGCAGGGTGCGCCCGAGCCCGCTGACCACCCCGACGGTCAGGCTGTTCTGTTCGCCGAAGGGGCTGCCGATGGCAACCGCCGTCTGGCCGACCGCGACCTCGCGCGAGTCGCCCACCGGCAGCGGCGCCACTCCGGGGGGCAGGGCGCGCACCTTCAGCACCGCCAGGTCGCTATCGGGGTCGGCGCCCACCAGGTCGGCCAGGCTGGTCGAGCCGTCGAACCAGCGCACCTGGAAGCGCTCGCCGCCCGCGATCACGTGGTTGTTGGTGACAATGTGGCCCTGGTCGGAGAAGAGGAAGCCCGACCCCTGGCTGCGGGTGCTCTCCGGGAAGCCAGGCACCACCGGATGGTTGGCGGGGAGCGCGCTGCCGAACACTTCGATGCTCACCACCGCCGGGCTGGCCCGGCGGTACAGTTCCACCAGCAGCCGCTCCTGGTCGACCAGCGCCGCGCTGATCGCCGGCTCCAGGGTCGGCTGCGGCGGAATGGTCGGCAGTGGCAGGTCGGTCGGGCGGGGCAGGATGGCGGTCGGCGTAGCGACCACCGTCTGCTGGCGGGCCATCTCGGCCACCCGGGTCTCGATCGCCTGCAGCGTCGGGTCGGGCTGCTGGCCGAAGGGCAAGCTACAGCCGGCGAGGGCCAGACTGAGCCCGATCGGAAGCAGGCGGCGTGCCATGGGTGCGCGCCGCATCAACGTGCGCGGGGCGCCGGCCAGAGGCCAGGCCAGAGTGAGCAGAAGAACAACCCGGCGAAGAACCCGGCCTGTATGCCGTTGATCAGCAGCAGCCAGAGTGGCGCATACCAGGCGCCCCCATAGTGGCCCACGATCTCGAGCGGCCACAGCAGGAAGGGCAGCGCACACAGCAGCAGGCGCGCGCCCCACGGCAGGCCCCGGAACCAGCCCAGCAGCGTGGGTTCGCGCCGCGGCGCCTGCAGCTGCCAGCCCACCAGCAGCCGCGCCGCCCACAGGCCGATCGTCGCGCCCCAGCAGCGCGCACAGACCGCCATCGGCAGGCCGAAGAGCAGGTACGAGCGTTCCGGCGTGGGGCAGATGTAGGTGGCGAGCAGATCACGGGCAAGCAGCCCCGTATCGGCTACCAGAGGCAGCCCCGTGGCGCGGAACAGCGGCGAGATGAGCGGGCCGAGAAAGAGCACCCAGAGCAGCGTATCAAAGGCCCAGAGCGGCCAGCGCGGCTGCGGCTCGGGGCGGCTGACGCGAACAGATGTCGTCATTGTGGTCCCTGGCAATCCTCACCCCAGGCGGCGCACATCCCACCAGATCCGCGGCAGGCGCAGCACCTTCTCGCGGAGCTTGAGATGGGCGCGGCGGGTATAGGCATCGTAGTCATTGGCTTCGAGCTTGTCAAGGATCCCACGATAGACCCGGGCCGCAGCGCCGATCGCGAGGCGGCTCTCCCCGGGCAACAGCGCGATCCCGGGCCAACTCTCGGCATACAGGCGGCGCGTCCGTTCGATCTCAAACCGCATCAGGGCGCGGAAGCGATCGTCGTAGACCCCGTCCAGGATCTCCTCGGCGCTGAGCCCGAAGCGGGCCAGGTCCTCCTGAGGCAGATAGACCCGGCCACGCCGGGCGTCTTCGCCCACATCGCGCAGAATGTTGGTCAGCTGCAGTGCCACGCCAAGCTTGATCGCGTAGGGCTCGGCCCCGGGGGCATAGCCGGTAATACCCATCACGAGGAGGCCCACCACCGAGGCCACCCGGTAGCAGTAGAGCCAGAGATCGGCAAAGCTTTCGTAGCGGGCGATCGTCAGGTCCATCGCCACACCGGCCAGCAACTCATCCACCAGAGCAGACGAGAGGTTGTAGGTAGTACGGGTGTCGTGCCAGGCCACCAGCACCGGATTATGCGGCGCGGGGCGGGCCGCGCGCGCCTGCTGGACCCAGGCGGCCAGCGCGCGGGCCGGGTCATCAACCGCAAGATCGACGGTATCGTCGGTCGCGCGGCAGAACGCATAGAGCGCGCGCACGGCGCGTCGCACGTCGGGCGCAAGAAACTGAGAGCTGAAGTAGAAACTCTTCGAGTGGCGGCGGATGATCCGCTCGCACTCGGCATAAGCCTCGCTGGTCGCGTCAGGCGGATGGGGCGGCCACTCATCGCTGCCAACGTGGGGCGAGAGGTCGGTCAGGTGAAAGAGCAGCGCCAGCTGCTCCTCGGCCGGCAGCGGCTGAGATATCAGCTTTCCGGAGGCGCGCAGCGCCAGCGACGGAACAGGAGTCAACGACACACGGCTCTCCTTCGTCTCAGCCCTGGAAGAGCGACCAGGGTGTGCCACGCCGGCAACCGGCGTGACAGGCGGAGGATAGGTGGGCTCAGGCAGGCGCGGTAGGCTGCCGGCGGGGCGCCACCCGGCTGCGGGCCGGTTCGCTTGCTTGTGAAGGAAATGTCTATAGCTTCATAATACGTGAATCGGAGCGTTCAAGCAAATCTTTCTGTGCATCTCCCGTGCATGGCGCTCCAGGGCTTCCCAGCCGGCCAAACGCCTGCTCAACCCGCACGAGCGCAGCGACCTGCTGGCCAACGAACTTGCAGTTGCACAAAGAAGCTGTGCTTATGAAAAGCAACTTTCGTGCATTCGATAAAAAACGACCGTCGGGCAGCGAACCCGACGGCAGTGGTGGGCAAGCCAGGACGATGGTGCGACGGTCGGTTCGAGGTCTTCGCGCGGCTAGCGCCCGGCGCCGAGGATATCGGCCACGTTATCGACCGCCTCCAGCGCATCGCGGCCAAGGAAGGTGCCCGGCATCTTCTGGGTGAGGACTGGGTTGAGGTTGAATGCGCGGCCTCCATAGCCGAAGCTCGGCGTGGGCGGGGCAAGGGCAAGGATCGCGCGCCCGGCCTCAAGCAACTGGGTGGCCGTCTCGGTCGTCGAGGCCGTCATGGCGACCAGGTCGGGTTGCAGCTTGCGCACGGCATCGAGCAGGTCGCGCAGCGGCACCTCAGGGCCAAGGTAGATCACCTGCCAGCCGTGGCGCACCAGGAAGACTGCGAGCATCAGCGCGCCAAGGTCGTGCTGCTCGCTCGGGGCACAGGCCACCAGGACCAGGCCGCGCCCGTCGGTGATGTTGTAGGTATTGAAGAGCCCCGACAATTTGCGGCGAACAAACTGGGTGGCGAAGTGCTCCGCGGTGACGGTGATCTTGCCGGCGTGCCACTGCTCACCAATCTCGACCATCACTGGCTGAACCAGTTTGAGGAACACGTCTTCCAGCGGGTAGAGCGCAAAGGCCTCACCCAGGATCTGCTCCGCGCGGGTGGAGTCATAGTCCACCAGGGCTGCCACCAACCGGCTGTTGAGTCGCTCCCAGGTATGGGGCTCGGTATCGACCGCGGTGCTGAGCCACGAGAGGTTCGACTCGTTGCCATCACTCATGAGCGCGATCGCCTGGCTGATCGTCAGCCCTTCGGCCGTCCGATCGCGCAGCCAGCGGATAGTGGCGATGTCGCGCTCGGAGTAGAGGCGGTGGCCGCCGTCGGTGCGCTGTGGCCGGGGCACACCATAGCGTCGCTCCCAGGCCCGAAAGGTATCGGCCGGAACGCCCGTCTCCTGTGCCACCGCCTTGGTGTTGTAGCGCGGTTTGTCCGAGAACTGGAAGAGAAAATGTTGCTGTGCCATAGCAGACAGCCTTCCACGTGGCACGACGCCTCGCGCGTCGAGGCATCTATGTCCGCGTGCGCACCTCATACGTGCGCACGAACGACCGCTGATCGCGCAATTACATTGTATCACGCTGCACAAAACCCGTCAATGAAATGCACAGTAAACCCCGCGCACCGCGCCAGCGTGAACAGCCGGCGCGCGACTGTCATTTGCGCGGCAGGGAAGATCGGCTATAGTACAGGCTATGCGCGCGCTGATCACCGGCATCAACGGCTTCGTCGGCGGGCATCTCGCCGATTACCTGCTCGCGCAGGGAACCTACGAACTCTGGGGCCTGGTGCGCAGCCCGGAGCGTATCCCCACGGCCCTCGCAGGGCGGGTCGACTTCGTCACTGCGGACCTGAACGACGCCGAAGCGACCACCCGCGCGCTGCTCACCGTGCGGCCGGCGCTGATCTTCCATCTGGCCGGCCAGCCCTTTGTGCCCGAGTCGTTTCGCGACCCGGCCGGCACGCTCAGCACCAACACCCTCGGGGCGCTGCACCTCTTCCTGACCCTGATCGAGTACCGGCTGCAGGCCCGGGTGCTGGTGGTGGGCACCAACGAGGAGTACGGGGCCATCAGGCCCGAGGATCTGCCGATCGACGAAGATACGCCCCTGCGCCCGGCCAACCCCTACGGGGTCAGCAAGGCTGCGCAGAGCCTGCTGGCCCAGCAGTATGTGCTGAGCCACGGGCTCGACATCGTGCGCGTGCGGCCCTTCACGCACATCGGGCCACGCCAGAATGAGCGCTTCGTCACGGCCGCGTTCGCCCGCCAGATCGCCCGCATCGAACTCGGCCTGCAGCCGCCGCTCGTGCAGGTCGGCAATCTCAGCGCCCAGCGTGATCTCACCGACGTGCGCGATATGGTGCGCGCCTACGCGCTGACCGCCGAGCACGGCGAGGCAGGCGCGGTCTACAATATCGGCTCGGGTCAGGCCGTGATGATCCGCGAGTTGCTCGATATGCTGCTTGCCGCCAGCACCACCCACGTCGAGGTACGGCTCAACCCGGAATTGATGCGCCCGATCGATATCCCGCTCGTGGTCTGCGACAATCGCCGGGTGCGCGAACGCACCGGCTGGGCGCCACGCATCCCGCTGCGGCAGACCCTGCACGACATCCTGGATCACTGGCGGGTCACGGTGCGGCAGGAGCTCGCCGCTGGCGACGGATAACCGCGCATCGCGACCGGGGTATCGCCGGCACGGGCCGTCGTGAAAAGACTGTCACCTGGATACGCAGGACCGTTCACCCGGCCGTATGGGCCGAAGGATAAGCTCCATACGAGCCGGACGCTGTGTCATGCGGCGAATACGCTGTTTACATGATTGAAGGAAGATCTATGAAAGCGGTGATCCTCGTCGGCGGCCTGGGAACGCGCCTGCGCCCGCTGACCTGCAACACCCCCAAGCCCATGATCCCCATGGTCAACCAGCCATTTATCGAGTGGATGCTGCTGCGCCTGCGCGAGCAGGGGGTTACCGAGGTGATCCTGGCGGTGCAGTACCTCGCCGAGCGCTTCCGCGAAACGCTGGGTGACGGTTCGCGCCTGGAAATGAAGCTACACATCGTCGAAGAGCCCGAGCCGCGCGGCACCGCCGGGGCCGTGAAGAACGTCGAGCATCTGCTCGATGGCCCCACCTTTGTGCTCAACGGCGACGTGATGACCGACCTCGACCTCAAGGCCATGCTCGACTTTCACCGCGAGAAGCAGGCCAAGGTCACCATTTCGCTGACCCCAGTCGAGGATCCGACCCAGTTCGGCCTGGTCGAGATGGACCGCCAGAATCGCGTCCAGCGCTTCCTGGAGAAGCCCCGCCCCGAGGACATCACCAGCGACCTGATCAACGCGGGCACCTATATCATCGAGCCCGAGATCTTTCGTTACGTGCCACCCAACGAGTTCTACATGTTCGAGCGCGGTCTCTTCCCCGTGGTCCTGCAGACGGGCGACCCGATGTACGGCTTTCCCTCGCGTGCCTACTGGACCGACATCGGCAAGCCGCAGACCTACATCGACGTGCACCACGACGTGCTGATCGGCAAAGTTAAATACAAGTTCCTTGGCCGACAGATCGCCGACCGCATCTGGCTGGAGGGAGACGCGGAGATCCACCCGACGGCCCAGGTGGTGGGGCCGGTTGTGATCGGCCCGGGCACCGTGATCCAGCGTGGCGCGCGGGTAATCGGCCCGACGGTGCTTGGCGCGCGCTGCGTGATCGGCCCGGAGTGCAACATCGAGGGCGCGGTACTCTGGGAAAACAACCGGCTGGACGAGGGGGTGGTGCTGCGCAACTGCGTCCTGGGCAAGAACAATATGATCGGCGAGCGGGCCCACATCACCGACGGCGCGATTGTCAGCGATGACTGCAGCCTGGGCGCCGAGAACCGCCTGGAGCGCGGCATTCGCATCTGGCCGGGGACCGCGCTGGGCGAGCGGGCGATCTCGTTCTGAGGCGGGGCGCGCCGCCGGCGCTCATTTCTTGCCCAGGGCCTGGTCGATTTTGTCGTTGAGCTTACGGTCGGCCTCGCCGAGCGACTTTGCATTGGCGACCGAACTGGTCGGGGGCGGCGCGCCGCCCACCCCCGCGCCGCCCCCGGCCGGCACGGCAGGCGTCGGAGCAGGCGCCGCCGCGCGGGCGGCTGCGCGCCGGCGCACCTGGGTCGCCGTGACGCGCACCAGCACAACCAGCCCGCTCGTGACCACCATCGCCAGCACAAACCAGGGCAACCAGAGCACCAGCACACCCGCGACGGGCGAAGCGGCGACCAGATTAGCGACCGTGCGATCCGGCCAGGCGGCCTGGGCATAGCGCAACAGGTAACTCCCGATCAGCGCGCCATTCAAGGCGCCCAGTAGCGCGCCAAGCAGCCGATCGGCAATCACCGCCCGGCGGGTGGTCGCCGCGCCAGCCCTGGGGAGCAGGGCGTTGCTGCCAAAGCCGATCACCAGCGCCGTCAGCAGAAACACGGCGGCAATCAGTAGGAAGACCGGCAAGGCCGGCCGCTCGGGGCGCAGGGTCGTGCGCAGCCAGAGCGCCAGCCGCTCGCCCCAGAGGTCGACCAGCACCGCGGCGAGCAGCGTGCCCGCAATCGCCACCAGCCCCGCGCGCACACCCCGCAGCAGCCCCAGCAGCGCCAGCAGGCCAATCACCACCAGCAGACTGATTGTCAGCGCCATCGATCGCCTCCGCGCCTCACCACTTCCGCGCCTCACCACCACGATTGTAGCACAGACGCCCCCCTGCCTTACCGCGTGCACAAGCGCGAGCCAGCTACCACGCGCTGGCAAACGTGCTATAATTGCGCCCGTGCCCACCGCAACGTTGCTCTTTGCGCCTAACGCACGCGCGTGCGCCCGGCGCCACCAGCGGCGGTCGCGCCCGTGCAGTGACGCGCATGAGCTCACGTGATAGGGAAGGAGGCTCGAGCGATGGTTCGTATCGCTATCAATGGCTTCGGCCGGATCGGTCGGCAGAGCTTCAAGGCGATGCTGGAGTACCACCCCGACGAGTTCGAGATCGTTGCGATCAACGACCTGACCGACAACGAGACTCTGGCCCACCTGCTGCGCTACGACTCGACCTACGGCCTCTTCGATGGCGACGTCACGGTCACCGAGGACAAGATTATCGTCGACTACGACGATAACCACTACGAGATCGCCGCGCTCGCCGAGCGCGATCCCGCCCAGCTGCCCTGGGGCGATATGGGCGTCGATATCGTGATCGAGTCGACCGGGCGCTTCACCGACGCCGAGAAGGCCCGTGCCCACCTGGAGGCGGGCGCCAAGAAGGTAGTGATCACGGCGCCGGCCAAAGGCGAGGATCTCACGATCTGCCTCGGCGTCAATGAGACCAGCTACGACCACGCCAAACATCACATCATCTCCAACGCCTCGTGCACCACCAACTGCCTCGCCCCCGTCGCCAAAGTGCTCAACGACCGCTTTGGCATCCAGCGCGGCCTTATGACAACCATCCACGCCTACACGATGGACCAGAACCTGCAGGACAATGTCCACAAGGATCTGCGCCGCGCCCGCGCGGCCGCGATGAATATGGTGCCCACCACCACCGGGGCGGCCAAGGCGGTGGCCCTGGTCATCCCCGAACTGAAGGGCAAGTTCCACGGCTACGCCATTCGCGTCCCCACCCCCACCGTCTCGGTGGTCGACTTCGCCGTGCTGCTGAACCGCTCGACGAGCGTCGCCGAGATCAACCAGGCCTTCATCGAGGCCAGCGAGAGCGAGGAGCTCGAGGGCATCCTCGGCATCAGCGAGTCGGAACTGGTCAGCAGCGACTTCATCGGCACGACCTACAGCTCGGTGGTGGACCTGCCGCTGACCCACAATATGGGCGACGATTTCTACAAGATCATCGCCTGGTACGACAACGAGTGGGGCTACTCGGTGCGCATCGCCGACCTCACGGCCTACCTGGCCGACCATTTCGAATAGCACGCAGGCTGCGCGCAACTGTACGGGGGCGGAGTGCAATGATACGTGCACCCCGCCCCCGCTGCGTTTCGGCTCAAGCTGTATGGCCCCGGCTGCCCTATGGCAACGGCGCCGTCAGGCGCCCACGGCGATGATGGCCCAGCGCCTGGACGAGCGGCGGGCCGTGCTCCAGCAGGCTCACTTCAGCGGCACAGTGGGGACAGGTCGCCAGATGGTGATCCAGTACGGCGCACACCTGGGGCTCAAGCAACCCCTGGCAGTAGTCGACCAGCAGGTCAGTTGGCGGACAGTGGAGCCGATAGAGCCGGCGCAGCAACTGGTGCTGCAAGGTGCGCAGATGCATCACCCGCGCCGCGCAGACGGGGCAGCACTGCAGGTGCGCCAGCGTCGCCTCGTCCGCTTCCCCGTCGGCAGCCGCGATCAGGGCGGCTCCGCTCGGCGCCGGGGGGCTGGTGCAGCCCTCGTCCCAGCTCTCATCGCTGCTCATACCGCGCGCTCCTGGCCTTCTAGCCGGTCTCCTGGCCGACTCGTATCTTATGAAACGCAGCTCGCAACGCTTTTTACATAGTCTTACCCCTGGTAGTATACCGGAATCCTGGCATTCCCGTGAAGCACAACGCCCCCGCTCATTCTGGAGCGGGGGCGCGCTTGCGTGCCACAGCGCCACAGCACTACAGACCGGTCGTGTGGCGCCGCGGCGCAGCGTGTCAGGCGGGTGACAACGTGTTCTAGTACTACAACGAGGGTTGTAATTCCGAGCGAAGCGAGGAATCCCGGCTGTGATGCCATACCGAGACCCTTCGCTTCGGCTACGCCTCCGCTCAGGGTGACAGGTGTAGGGCGTACTGATGCG
>DAOUBZ010000292.1:0-21073 GCA_034432515.1 Chloroflexaceae bacterium
TTTTTGATCATTCGCCCCGTAGAGGCGCCCCGGCGGGGCGCCTCTACGGGGCGCCACCCCTATGTCAATGAAACGCGTCGACCGCGACCTCGGGCGCTTTCGCCAGATCGTTCGCGGCAAGATCAAGAAAGACCTGCGCAAGTATATGTCGCAGGGTGAGATGATCGGGCGGCAGGGCAAGCGCTTCGTCAGCATCCCTGTTCCCCAGATCGATATCCCCCAGTTCCGCTATGGCGCCAGACAGGGCGGCGGCGTCGGCCAGGGTGATGGCGATGTCGGTGACCCGATCGCCCAGGGCGATGGCCAGCCTGGCCAGGGCCAGGCCGGCTCCGAGCCCGGCCAGCACGTGCTCGAGGTCGATATCTCGCTTGAAGAGTTGGCGGCGATCCTCGGCGAGGAGTTGCAGCTGCCCAATATTCAGCCTAAGGGTAAGAAGAATATCGTCAGCGAGAAGGATAAGTACAGCGGCATCCGCCGCACCGGCCCGAATTCACTGCGCCATTTCAAACGGACCTACCGCGAGGCGCTGCGCCGCCAGATCTCGGCCGGTGATTATGATGATGCCAACCCGATCGTTGTCCCGATCCGCGAGGATATGCGCTATCGCTCCTGGAAGGAGACGATGCTCCCTGAGAGCAATGCGGTGATCATCTATATGATGGACGTCTCTGGCTCGATGGGCACTGAGCAGAAGGAACTGGTGCGCATTACCGCCTTCTGGATCGAGACCTGGCTGCGCTCACAGTATAAAGAGATCGATATCCGCTATATTGTGCACGATGCGGCCGCGAAAGAGGTCGACCAGGAGACGTTCTACCATATCCGCGAAGGCGGCGGTACCAAGATCTCGTCGGCCTATAAGCTCTGCAATCGCCTGATCGATGAACGCTACCCCGCCGATGAGTGGAATATCTATCCCTTCCATTTCTCTGATGGCGATAATTGGGGTGGGGGTGATACTCGTGAGTGCATCGAGTTGCTGAAGAAGGAACTGCTGCCCAAGGCGAACCTGTTCTGCTATGGGCAGGTGCGCTCGCTCTATGGCTCCGGCCGCTTCGCCCACGACCTCGAGGAGTACCTCGGTGGCGATGAGCGGATCGTGATCTCTGAGATCGCTGAGCGCGACGATATCTACGATACGATCCGCGACTTCCTCGGTAAGGGCAAGTGACCCGCCCCTGGCGGGATCAGCCGCTGCGGCCTCCCGCGGCCCTCCCCGGGCAATTCGCCGCTCGCACCACGCGGCCCTCATCAGCAGAGGGCCGCCGTTGATCCGATGGTGCTGAAGGATACTGCTACTGCTATACCGGTGTCCTCGCAACGCCTCGCTGCTGGCGCGCGTCGCGCCGGTATCCTCGCGCGGTGGTACGTTCCCGTCCTGCTCATTGGCCTGCTCAGCCTGGCCCTGACCGTGCTCTACTATTCCACGGCCTACTACGCCTACATCCGCGCCGATGACCGTATCCGTGGCCTCTTTGTTGGCTTTCAGTCCCTGGAAGGCGAACGGACCGGCCAGCCCTACCGCTGGACGATGGGCGCGGGCACGCTCTGCCTGCCGGCCAGCGGCCTTACCAGGCCACGCGCCGCACTGGACCTGCAACTCCTCGGGAGTGCGGTCACCGCTGGCAGCGCCGCGCAGGCCATCGACCGTGCCGTGCTCCATGTGGATACGCTGGCCTTGCCCCTGCACGTCGCACCCGAGAGCCGCACCTACCACCTGCTACTCCCCCCGTCTCCCCGCGGTGGCCCGCTCTGTGTGACCCTCACCAGCGCCACCGTTGACCCGGCGGGAATCGGCCGGGTCGTGGGTGTCGGGCTCCGCTCGATCGGCCTGCGCGCGCTCGAACGCGGTGGCCTCCCGCCACCCGGGCAACTGCTCGTCAACCTCTGGCTGAGCATGGGCGGCTACTGGCTGCTCCGCCGCAGTGGCCTGCCCCGCCAGTTCGCCTTCCCGCTCGTCCTCGGCCTGGTGGCGGCCCTTGGCGCCGGTCTGATCAGCGGCGCGATCCGCCTTGCCCCCGACCTGCCCTACTGGAGCGCCTTCGCGGCCATCGCGCTCGGGCTGCTGCTCGCCGCGCTGTGCGCCTACCAGTGGGCTGCCGTACGCCTTGTCCCCTGGCAACGCGAATTGCTCGGCGTGACGCTCATCCTGGCCCTGCTCAGCCTCGGCTGGTATGTGCTCGCCCAGCGGGAGGGCTACCTCTGGCCCTTCCCGCTTATGGCGCGCGCCGGCAGTGCTTTCGGCTGGGGCGTGCTGCCGGCTACGTTGCTCTTCACTGCCTTCGCCGCGATCGTCGTTGGCTGGCTGCGCGCCCCGGCGCCGCCCCCGGCCTGGCTGGCCATCGGCCTTAGCGGCCTCGCCGCCGCCAGCCTGCCCGCCAGCCTCAAGATCGGCCTGCGTGGCTACGAAACACTCTTCCAGACCTTCGCTGCCCAGGAGGGCAACTACATCCAGGATGTGCCCCGCGTCGGCAATGATCCGCTGGGCTTCCTGCGCGACTATGTGGCGCTCATGCCCGACCTGGCCCTGCATAACAAGACCCATCCGCCCGGTAGCACGCTGTTCCTCTGGCTGGTCGAGCGCCTGCTCGGCCCCGGCCCCGAACCTGCCGGCTGGCTGGTGATCGCGCTGGCCGCCCTGGGCGTCTGGCCGACCTACCACCTGGCCCGTGCCCTGCTCGGCCCCCGCGCCGCTGCCCTGGCTGCCGCCCTCTACACCCTGCTGCCGGCCTTTATGATCTATGCGGCCACCTCGATGGACGCGCTCTTCGCCACCGTGCTGGCCTGGGCGATCTATGCTCTCTACCGCGCCCTGGTTATCCTCGACCAACCCGCCGCGCCCGCAGGAGCACAACTCCTCGCCGCCGTCGCAGCCGGCGCATGGATCGCCCTCGGCCTCATGTTCACCTTCACCACGCTGATGCTCGCCCTGGTGGCGCTGGCCCTCGTGGCCCGCCGCATCGCCGTGGGGCCGCGCCGCCGCGCCGATGTTCTGCGCTGGGCGGCGACCGGCGGCGTGATCGGCGGCACCGTACTGCTGCTGCTCGGCGCCCTCTGGGCCGCGACAGGCTACAACAGCGTGGCCGCCTTCTTCAGCGGCGTTGCTAACAACCGCATCGACGTCACGGCCCGCATCTCGCCCCTGGGCCTGTCGAGCTACCTGTTCTTCCTGGCGGTCAATGCCGTCGCCTTCGGCTGGTTCCTGGGCCCATGGCTGATCTACCGGCTTGGCCAGAGCACGCGGCTGCACCTTAGCCGCGCCCGCGCCGGGCAGGATCGGCCCGCCGATAGCCTCGCGATCGGCCTGGCCGCCTTGTTGCTGGCCATGCTCTTCTCGGGGCTGTTCTACCGCGAGATCGAGCGGGTGTGGCTCTTCAGCCACATCCTCATCGCCGCCGTGCTCGCAGATGGTATGATGGATCAATCCGACCGGCGCAGCAGGCTTACGCTGGCGGCCGTGCTCATGACCGTCCTCTTTGTTCACAGTGTCATCTTCCGTGCCGCCCTGCGCGTCTCGTGGTAGGAGTCAGAAGCTATGAAAAACACTCGTCTTCCCGCTCAACTTGAGGCTGCCCGTGAAGAGATCGAGCGCATCGCCCGCGAGTATGGCCTCGATTTCTTCCCGATCATCTATGAGGTGCTCGATTACCGCACGCTCTATGAGACGGCTGCCTTTGGCGGCTTCCCCACCCGCTACCCCCACTGGCGCTTCGGCATGGAGTTCGACCAGTTGCTTAAGGGCCACGTCTGGGCAGGCAGCACGATCTATGAGATGGTGATCAATACCAACCCCTCGTATGCCTACCTGCTCGAGGGCAATGAAGATGTGACCCAGAAGATGGTCATGGCCCACGTCACTGGCCATGTCGATTTCTTCAAGCACAATATGTGGTTTGCTCATACCAATCGCAAGATGCTGGACGCTATGGCCAATCACGCTACCCGCATCCAGCGCATCATCGATCGGGTGGGCTATGATATCGTCGAAGACTTCATCGACACCTGCCTCTCGCTCGAGAATCTGATTGACTACCACTCGCCCTACATCCGGCGCCCCGAGGCCCAGAGCCATAAGCCCATCGTTGGCGACGATGACCCTGAGGTCGTTGAGGGGCTCAAGGTTGAACGCGAGTATATGCGCGAGTTCATCAATCCGCCTGAGTACCTCGAGGCTCAGCGCCAGAAGCTCGAAAGCGAACGCGCCAGACAACGTCGCTTCCCCGAGAATCCGCAGAAGGATATCCTGCTCTTCCTTATGAATTACGCCCCCCTCGAGCGCTGGCAGCATACCGTGCTCGAGATTGTTCGCGATGAGGCCTACTACTTCGCCCCCCAGGGGATGACCAAAATACTGAACGAAGGATGGGCCTGTTTGGTACCTCATTCCTTATTGTACTGCGGAAAAGGGCTTGTCACGATAGAAGAGATTGTAAAGAATAAAATCGCGACAACGGTCAGCGATGGCACAGATGCGCAGCAGATCTACGACTGGGCGATCTTCAAGGATTACCCGACGGTGGCCATCCGGACGCGGCGCGGCCTGAAGCTAGAGGGCTCGGTCAACCACCGGGTGCAACTCCCCGATGGCAGCTGGCGCCGTCTCGACGAACTGCAGCCCGGTGACCGGGTACGCATCAGTGGTGGGCAGCGCCTCTGGGCCCGCGAGTATCTGCGGCTGGATTGGCAGCCGCAGGCCCGCCTTACCCTCGCCGATATCGCCACCCAGGCCGAGGTCTCTCCCACCATCGTCCAGCGCTTCCGCCAGGGCCAGCATACCCTCTTCGACGATATCCTCGCCCCGCTCGTCGCTGCCTACAGCGAGGCCCACGCCCTGCCTGGCTCGCCCACCGGCCGCCGCACGCCGATCCGCGTCCCGGAGATTGTCGACGAGCGCCTCGCCGCCTTCCTTGGCTACCTCTGCGGCGATGGCCATATCAGCGAGATCAAACGCACGATCGGCCTGACGACCGGCGATGAGGAGCAGGCCCAGACCTTCGCCAATCTGGTCAGTTCGCTCTTTGGCCTCGAAGCTACCTGGCGCAAAGATGGCAACCGCTGGCGCATCAGCTTCTCCTCACGGGATGTCGAGGACTTCCTCAAGCACCTCGGGCTCAAGACCGGTGTGGCCGCCCGCGTCAAGAGTGTCCCCGACGTCATCCTGCGCTCGCCCGAGCCAGTGGTCGCCAGTTTCCTGCGCGCGCTCTATGACTGCGACGGCTACGCCGGTGATGCCGGCGTCATCCTCTCCACCAGCAGTGAGCGTATGGGCGAACTGGTCCAACTGCTCCTGCTCAACTTTGGCATCCTCTCCACCCGCCGCCTCCAGCGCGATGGCTGCTGGCACGTCCACACCGTCGGCCGCTCGACCGTCGACTTCTATATGCGCATCGGCTTTGGCCTTGAGCGTAAGCAGACGGCGCTGGGCCAGTATATCGAAGCCCGCCGCTGGTTCAAGGCCGAAGCATGGAGCGATGAGATCGTCGCCATTGAACACGGCCGTAGTGATGTCTACGACATCTCCGTAACCGAGACCCATCGCTATGCCGCCCAGGGCTTCATTAACCACAACAGCTACTGGCACTCCACGATCATGACCCAGAAGGTCGCCTCCGCTGCCGAGATCGTCTCGTTCGCTGACCTGCACTCCGGCGTGGTCGCTACCGGTGGTGGGCGCCTCAACCCCTACAAACTCGGCCTCGAACTGCTCCGCGATGTCGAAGACCGCTGGAACAAAGGCAAGTTCGGCAAAGAGTACGAAGAGTGCGAGGACATCGCAGCCAAGCGGACCTGGGATCGACAACTCGGCCTCGGCCGTCAGAAGATCTTCGAGATCCGCAAGCTCTACAACGACGTAACCTTCATCGACGAATTCCTCACTCCCGAGTTCGTCCTGGAGAATAAGCTCTTCACCTTCCGCTACAACCGTGACACCGATCTCTACGAGATCGCCTCGCGCGAGTTCCGTGAGATCAAGGAGAAGTTGCTCTTCCGCCTGACCAACTTCGGCCAGCCCTTCATCTACGTCGAAGACGGCAATTACAACAACCGCGGCGAAATGTATCTGCGCCACCGGCACGAAGGTGTGGATCTGAAGATGGACTACGCCCGCGATACCATGCGCAACCTGCACAAGATCTGGACCCGCCCCATCCATCTCGAAACCGTCATCGACGACAAAAAGCGCCTGCTCTCCTTTGACGGCAGCGACTTCTCCGAGCGGCGGATCGACTAGAGCGCGGTGACATGATGATGCGACGGCGCGACGGCGCGACGACGCGACGGCGCGACGACGCGAGGATGTGAGGACGCGATGATGCGACGACGCGACAACGCGACGATGCGATGATACGACAACGCGACGACGCGGCCGGGTCGGGCCGCGTAGGGCCGCAGCACGCTGCGGCCCGACACCGTCGCGGGGTCCCCCGGTGACCCGATGATGCGAGGACGCGGTGACCCGATGATGCGACGACGCGGTGCTGTGGCAACGCGCTGATCGCGGATCGTCGCCTCCGCGCCTCCGCGGATCGTCGCGTCCCGCGTCCTCGCCTCCTCGCCTCCTCGCCTCCACGGATCGTCGCGTCCCGCGTCCTCGCCTCCGCGGATCGTCGCGTCCCGCGTCCTCGCCTCCCAATGCTATGACTACACCAACAATCGCCGAACTGCTCACGTCGGCCACACACGACCTGGCGGCAACCAGCCCAACGCCACGCCTCGACGCTGAACTGCTGCTGGCCCACGTCCTCGATTGGCCGCGTGCGCGCCTGCTTGCCGAGTACCGTCACCGCCCCGGCGCCGCCCAACTCAGCGCCTTCGACCAGTTACTTGCCCGTCGTCGCGCCGGCGAGCCCGTAGCCTACCTGGTGGGTCACAAGGAGTTCTACGGCCTGGACCTCATGGTCACGCCCGCCACACTCATCCCCCGCCCGGAAACCGAACTCCTGGTCGAACTGGCCCTGGCCGAGGCACAGCGGATCAGCGTGCAACGTTCCGCCCACCACACAGCGCCCGGCGCGCTGACGATCGCTGACATCGGCACCGGCAGCGGCGCGATTGCCATCGCTCTGGCCACCCATCTGCCTACGGCGCTGATCTACGCGGTGGATCTCTCACCGGCAGCCCTCGCCGTCGCCGCCGAAAACATCGCCCGTCACGGGCTTAGCGCGCGGGTGCATCTCTTGCAGGGCGACCTGTTGAGTCCGCTCCCCACACCGGTCGACATGATCGTCAGCAACCCGCCCTACACCATCCTCGCCGAAGTCGAGTCCCACGTCCGGGCGTACGAGCCCCACCTCGCCCTCGACGGCGGCCCGAATGGCACGGCCGTTTGCCGGCGCCTCCTGGCGGCAGCACCCGCCGCACTGCGCCCCGCAGGGACCGTTCTCCTCGAGATCGGCGCATGGCAGGGCGCCTCGGTCGCTGCCTTGGCCCAGGCCGCCTTTCCAGGTGCTGAGGTGCGCATCCACCGGGATCTCGCGGGACACGACCGGGTCGTCGTCGTCCGCAGCAAGGGGGTGTAATCCAGCTGTCATCCCCCTCTCTGGATGCTGAGCGGGTCGCCTTCTTATACTAGCGACAGAAACAGGAGGCACCCGCATGACTGCACTATTCGTAACACTTGGCATCGCCGTCATCACCCTGCTGGCCCTGCTGCTCTGGTTCGTTCCGCACCTCCTGCACCAGCAAGCTGTGAACAATGCCAACGAGGCCGCCAGGCTCCGCGACATGCTGCTCGACATGCTCAACGAGCAAGAGGCGGTGACCATGCGCCAGTCGCAACTGAGCGCCTCGATCGCCTACCTGCAGGATCAACTCGAGCAGGTGGTCGGGACTGCCCAGCGTGAGCCAGCCCCTGGCCAGAGGGTAGCTGACCAGGAAGCCCTACGGCAGATCGAGACACGTATCACCGCCATGCAGAGCCAGATCCAGGGCTGGCTCGACACCCGCACCCGCGCGCAGCGCCACGTGCAGGTCCAGGACAACGAAGCCTGGGCCCATCTGATGGGCCTGCTCGCCGCCATCCAGGAGCGGGTTGGCCAACTCTCGACAGAGCGAACCAGCGTCGCCGCCGGCCTGCAAGCCCGGGTCTTGCTGGAAGAGCTTGAGCAGGAACTCGCGCAACTTCGCTCGATCTCCGACGACATCGCCACCCTACAATGGCGCCTGCGCCGTTCACTGAACGAGCGCGAGTCAGGCGTCTCCGGGCTCAGGGCGCGTGCCGGGAGCGGCGCTGACTGATCGCCGGCCTGGTACGTCCGCAGCGAGACGATGGAGCCGGGGTTTCGTGAAAGCACACGAAACCCCGCTTCGTTTGCCAGCCTGTGCGAATCCATGGACAATTCTACGTTATCATGGCAGTGAGCGCGGCGCAGTGCGATAGATCGCGACTGCAGCCGACGAGCGAGAACAGGCTAACGCCGGTGGTGCCATTGTTATGAGCATCGTCGTCATTGACAACCAGGTTGTGCATTACGAAGCCTTCGGCCGCGGTCAGCCCGTACTCTTTCTCCACGGCTGGCTGGGCAGTTGGCGCTACTGGTTTCCGACCATGGAGGTCGTGGCGGAGCAGTTCCGCACCTACTCCTTCGACTTCTGGGGCTTCGGCGACTCCCGGCGCAAGCGCACCCAGGAGAGCATTCAGGCCTACTCCGAGCAGGTCATCCGCTTCCTCGACGCGCTTGGCATCGACAGCGTGATGCTGGTTGGACACTCCATGGGCGGCATGGTTGCGCTCAAGACGGCGATCGCCTACCCCGAGCGGATCCAGCGCGTGGCCACGGTCGGTGCGCCGATTGATGGCGACTCGCTCTCGTGGCTACTCAAGCTCACCGACCGGCCCTTCTTCGCCGATACCTTCGCCCGCCTCCCATTCCTGCGGCGCCAACTCTTCCGCTTCTTCCTCGGCAAGACGAATGACCCCGCGGTCAGCGAAGTGATCGACGACTGCGTAAAATCGAGTGCCAACACCCTGCGCTACGCCGTCAGTTCGATGTGGCGCACCGACCTGCGCCCCGAACTGCCCCAGCTACGCGTCCCGGCACTGATCGTCCACGGCCAGCGTGACGACATCGTCAACCCGAACCAGGCCGACCTGTTCGAGCACGTGCCGATGGCGGAAGTGTTCGTGATGCCGCACAGCCGCCATTTCCCCTTCCTCGACGAAGCGCCCCTGTTCAATGACGTGCTGCTGCACTTCCTCAAGCCCGAGACCTTCCCATCCCTACCGATGATGCCCAGCCTCGTACGCGGCATCCAGCCTGCCCAGGGGGCCTGAGCACCACCTTCGCTCCATCTGCCGCCGCGGCTGTGCTACAATGCACGTCGTGGACATCCGGCTGACAGTCGAGGGGGTGGCAGCGGGGTACGGCGCGCGAACACTCTTCAGCGCGGTCGCGCTGGAGCTCCGTGCCGGCGAAGCGCTGGTCGTAAGCGGCCCCAACGGCAGCGGCAAGAGCACCTTCCTGCGGCTCCTCGCCGGGCTGCAGCGGCCCGAAGCTGGCCAGATCAGCTACGCGACCGGCGGTGTCGCCTACACACCCCGTGAAGCTGCCGCCCTGATCGGCTGGGTAGCCCCCGACCTGATGCTCTATCGCGACCTGACTGCCCGTGAGAACCTGCGCTTCTTCGCGGCAGTGCGCGGCCTACGCCGTGACGACGCCGCCATCGACGCGCTGCTGGAGCGCGTGGGCCTTGGCGGTCGCGGCGACGACCGGCTGGCCACCTACTCCTCGGGCATGGTCCAGCGCCTGCGCTATGCCTACGCGCTGCTCCACCGTCCAGCAGTGCTGCTGCTCGACGAGCCCACCGTCACCCTCGACGAGCGGGGTGCGGGCGTCGTTGAGGCCGTGATCGCTACACAGCGGCGCACAGGGATCGTCGTGATCGCAACCAACGACCCGCGCGAGTTGCGCCACGGCGACCTCGTGCTGAACCTGGATGCCTGATCGTCCTGCAACCCTATGAGCGTGCGCAGCGAGCAACCAGTAGCCGAGCCAGCCGTACCGCCGCTGCGCACGATCCTGGTCGCAGCGTGGGCCGTCTTCGTCAAGGACCTGCGCACCGAACTGCGCACGCGCTACGCGCTGAACGCCATGGTCCTGTTCGCGGCCTGCACAGCGGTGATGGTCAGCATCGGCACCACCTTCATCGGGTTGCGCCGCACCGAGGAGGCGCTGCTCATCCAGGCCTCGCTGCTCTGGGTTGCGCTGCTCTTCGCCGCGATCACCGGCCTATCGCGGGGCTTCGTGCACGAAGAGGAGACCCGGACACTGCCGGCGCTGCGCCTCGCTGCACCGCCGGCAGCCGTCTACCTGGGCAAATTCCTGCTCAACCTGGCCCTGCTGGCCGTCCTGGGACTGATCACCAGCGTACTCTTCATCGTCCTGGTGCGCGTCCAGGTCGGTAGCCCGCTCGCCTTTCTGCTGATGATCGCCGCGGGGAGCCTCTGCCTGGCTGCGGCGACGACCATCCTCGCTGCGATCATCGCCAGAGCAAGCTTCAAGAGCGCGCTCTTCGCCGTGCTGGCCTTCCCCCTGCTCGTTCCTCCCCTGATCATTGCCATCCAGGGCACCGCCGTAAGCCTGGACAACGCCGGCCTTGAGCCGGTGCGCGGCGCCTTGCAGTTCCTTGTCGCCTACAGCGTCGCCACCTTCGTCGCCTCGCTCATGCTCTTTCGCTTCGTCTGGGAGGCGTGAATGGCCCGCATTCCCCTCGGTTAAGGGATCTATACCCGGGCGATCGCGCTGCATGTGATGAATCGCCCATGCAGCCGAACACCTTCGTGATACAATGGGCAAACAATGCGGCACGGCACTTAGCAAGCTCTCATTCTTCATAAACACCATGCGTAGTATGATACGCACAAGCTCTCACGTCTCGACACGAGGTCTGGAAAGGGCAGCCCGATGGCAGAGCGTCTGGGCCAGATCGGCAAGCTGCTGATCGGCATCTGGATTGCCGGCATCGCCATCGCGATGTTCCTGGTGGTACCCCAGTACGAAGGGCTCGGCAACGCCGGCCGCATTGTGATCATGCACGTGCCGACGGCCTGGGTCAGTGTGCTGGCCTTTGCCGTCTCTGCGGTCTTCAGTGCACTCTACCTCTGGCGCGGCCGCCCGGCCTACGATCACTACGCCCTTGCCGCGGCGGAGAGCGGCTTCCTCTTTACTGCCCTGGCCACCGTGACTGGAATGATCTTCTCGCAGGTGGTCTGGGGGGTCTACTGGAACTGGGATCCGCGCCAGACCTCGATCTTCGTGCTGTTGCTGATCTACGCCGCGCTCTTTGCCCTGCGCTCGGCCATCGACGAGCCGGCCCGGCGCCGCCAGCTCAGCGCCGTCTACTCACTCTTTGCCTTCGTGACCGTGCCCTTCCTGGTCTTTGTGGCTCCGCGCATCGCCGACAGCACGCTCCACCCGAACTGCGCCTTCATCCAGGGCAGCACCTGCGACGGCGTGACGCTCGAGGTGGGCAAGATCGGGCTGCTCGGCGACCGCAAGGTGCAGCTGCTCGACCTGGAGCGGCAGGGCGACATCATCACCGCCGAGGTGAAGGTCAGCGAGCCGGGACTGAGCAGCGAGACCATTCTGCGGCCGAGCTACGACCTGGCCGCCGGCGACATGGTGGCTCGCCCCGAGTTCCCGGGGCTGCGTTACCAGCTTGGGCTCGAGGCGGTTGACCTGACGGCGAACAGCGCCCTGCTCAACATCGAGGCGCCGGGCACCGGCCTGCTGGAGAACCAGCGCACGCTCTTCACCTTCCTGGCCGCGATCGCCGGCTTCACCGCACTGTTCGTCTGGCTGCTCACGTTGCGTGCAACGCTACTTGACGTGCAATGGGCCCTGGCTCAGCGAGAGGGATCCCGGCTATGAATGGCGTCTTGGAGGCAGGCACGGCCATCTACGTGGCACTGGCCGTAGCCCTATCGGTCTGGATCGGCATCTTCATCTATCTCTGGCGGATCGACGCGCAAGCCCGCGCGCTCAAACGTGAACTGGATCGCGACCGTGAGCGCGAGGCCCGCGACGGGGCGCCAGGCGTGCCGCGGGCCAGCGTCACCCGGATGAGCCGGGCAGAGGGCGAGCCAGTCGAGCAGTAACGGACAGGCAGGCACACGGGTGCGGCGTGGCGCACCCGGCAGAGGGAAAGTACGGTTATGGCCACTGCAACACCCGTCACCCGGCGCGGCCTGAGCATCAAGCCGCTGCACCTGGTGGGCATCGGCATCATCCTGGTCGCCGTGATCTACGGCATCTTCGGCTTCCAGAGCGGCTTCCGCTCCTACACGCAGAGCGTGGACGAGGCAATCGCCGCTACGCGCAGCGTACAACTGGCCGGCTTCCTCGGCAGCACCGGCGCGTACGACGAGGCCGGGCGCTTCACCTTCATGCTCCAGGACGAGAGCGGCAAGCTGCTGAAAGTAATCTCTGATGACCCGCGCCCGGCCAACTTCGAGCACGCGATCAGCATTGTTGCGATCGGCCGCTACGACCAGGCCGAGCAGGCTTTCATGGCCGACGACCTGCTGGTCAAGTGCCCCTCGAAGTATCAGGAGCAGATGAGTCGCTAGAAAGCGCGCTATGTACCTCCTCGGCACCTTTCTGATCGTCACCGCGATCGCGATGGCCCTGCTGGCGGTGGGCAGCTACGGGGTCGTGGCCCGGGGGAACCAGCCCGCCCTGGCCTACGGCCGCTTCGGCGTCTACGCCACCCTGGGGGCCATGCTGATGGCCTGGACGCTGCTGATCAGCCTGTTCCTGGCCCGGCGCTTCGACATCGAGTATGTCAACAACTACAGCTCGCGCGACCTCGACTTCTTCTTTAGCATCGCGGCGAGTTGGGCCGGGCAGCCGGGCAGCTTCATGATCTGGGTGCTATGGGGCTGTATCGCAGCCGTGCTCCTCATCCGGCGCAGCCGGCACTTCGAGCCCTACGTGCTGGCGGTGATCATGCTGGTGCAGGCCGTCCTGCTGATCTTCGTACTCGTACTCAACCCCTTCAAGCCGCTGCTCGATGCCAGCAACGGCCTGCCGCTCAGCCCAACCGACGGGCGCGGGCTCAACCCGCTGCTGCACAACTTCTGGATGATCATCCACCCGCCGGTGCTGTTTGTTGGCTACGCCCTGAGCACGGTTCCATTCGCCTTTGCGATCAGCGCCCTCATCCGGCGCGACTATGACACCTGGGTCGCCCGCGCGCTCCCCTGGACGATCGCAGCCTGGGCCTTTCTGGGCCTGGCCCTGCTGCTGGGCGGCTACTGGGCCTACGAGACCCTCGGCTGGGGCGGCTACTGGGGCTGGGATCCGGTGGAGAACTCGTCGCTGGCACCCTGGCTCCTGCTCACCGCGCTGATGCACGGCATGGTGCTGCAGCGCTCCCAGGGCGCACTGCGCAAAACCAACCTGCTGCTGGCCCTGGCCGTCTACGTGCTGGTCTTCTACGCCACCTTCCTCACCCGCAGCGGCGTCTACGCCAACTTCTCCGTCCACTCATTCGTGGCCGAGGGCATCTTCGAGGGCCTGGTCGTCTTCCTGGTACTCCTCTTCGTCGGCGCGCTGGCGCTGTTCCTCTGGCGCTGGCGCGACATCCCCTCGCGGCCGCTGAGCGACCGCTTCTTCTCGCGCGACAGCTTCTTCGTGCTGGCGATCCTCTCGCTGGTGGTTGCCGCCCTGGTGGTGGGGGTGGGCACCTCGATGCCGGTCATCTCGGCCATCCCCGGGGTTGGCCATACGCTGCAGGGCTGGATGGGCGCCGCCTTCGAGCTCGACGACGGCACCCTGATGAACCCTCAGGCCCAGCCGTTCGAGGACGGGCGCTTCAGCCTGGCCCCGAGCTTCTATCAGCAGACCACGCCGCCGCTCGGCGTCGTGATCATCGTCCTGATGACGATCGGGCCGCTGCTCGGCTGGCGCGACAGCAACATGCGCCACCTGCTGCGCGCCCTGCGCTGGCCGGCGCTGGCTGCCGTGGTCGCGACGATCGTCGCCATGCTGATCAGCGTGCGTGACCTGCTTGCGCTCGGCTATGTGGCCGGCGGCACCTTCGCGATCGGCACCAACCTGGTGATGATCATCCGCACGCTCAAAGGTGGCTGGCTGCGCATCGGCGGTTATCTGGCCCACGTCGGCTTCGCGATGATGCTCATCGGCATGGTGGGCTCCAGCGCCTATGCCACCCCCGAGACGCGCCTGGCGCTGGCCCCTGGCGAGAGCGCGAAGCTCTATGGCTACGAGTTCATCTTCAACGGCTACAAGCTCGACGAGCAGCAGCATGGCGTCCTCGACTTCACGGTGAGCGACGGCAGAACAACCTTCAGCGCCCGGCCCTACCTCTACGAGAACCAGCGCATGGGCATGACCATGACCACGCCGTCCATCCACAGCTTCCTCTGGCAGGATCTCTACATCTCCCCCGCCGGCTACGACCCCGAGCGCGACGCCGCCCGTCCCGTGCTTGGCCAGAACGAGTCGTTCACCATGGGGCCCTACACGCTCACCTTCCTTGGCTTCAACATCGACCGCGAAGCCATGATGGCCAGTAGCGGCGACTTGCGCGTGGGCGCCCGGGTAAAGGTCGGTTACGAGGGGCAGGAGCACGAGCTCGAGCCCTACGTGCAGGTGATAACCGACCAGGCCACGGGCGAGCAGCGGCTTGAGTACATCCCGGTTGACCTGCCGGGCGGCAACGGGCAGCAACTCAGCGTCGTCTCGCTTGATCCGAACACACGGCGCGTCCTGCTGCAGGGCAGTGGTCCCGGCCTCGACGACCTGCCGGTGGTGCCGGCCAAGGGCGTGATCGCGGTGAGCGTCAAGCCACTGGTCGTCCTGGTCTGGCTCGGGGTGTCGATCGGGGTGCTGGGCGGCTTCATCGCCCTGATCCGCCGCTACCTGGAGGGTCGCGCCGTGCTGGCCGGCAACCGTGTACGGCTGCCGAAGGGACTGCCGCTCAGCGGGCCGCGGCTCGGCTCACGGGGCGCGGGACGCTAGAACCCAGAGCAGAATGCTTGAGCCACTGAGCGTACTGCCGCTTGTGGCTCGCTGCACTGGCATTGTCTGTTGTCCAGGCTCAACCAGTTTGAGAAATGCGCTAGTGCGGCCGTCCGCGTGCCACTGGCTGATCCGCGGCTGCCGTGCCGTGCCCGGAGCGAGTCCTGATCCAGGCTATGCAAGACTACTACGAGACCCTGCAGGTCCATCCACGCGCTGACCCCGAGGCCATCCAGGCGGCCTATCTGCGCCTGCGCGAGCGCTACGATCCGGCGAAGCTCGAAGCAGCCGCCGACGAACTGCAACTACTGGCGCGCCGGCGTCGTGACGAGATCGAGCGTGCCTTCACGGTGCTGAGCGACCCGGCGCGTCGCGCAGCCTATGACCGTGAGCGGGCCGAGCGCGTCGTTGTGGCAAGCGACAACAGTGACGAAGAGTTGGATTACCGGCCGCTACCCCCGGCGCGTGGCCAGGAGCGACCCGAGGGCTTCAACGCACAACCGACGCTCCGGCGGGCCAGCGCCCCGCGCAGCAGCGGCCGCCAGGTCGAGCGGCGCGGCGCACCGACGTGGCTCGCCCCGACGCTGATCGTCGCCGCCGCGGTGTTCGCGATCGTCCTGGTGACGCTGGTCAGCACAGTGCTCACCGGGCCAGCGCCCACAACGCCCGCCGACGGCCCGCAGATCCTCGGCCAGAGCGGCCCGGTCGCCACAGTGGCGCCCACGACGGACAGCGCCCAGCTGATCAACCAGTTCGAGGGCCAGATCGTAGCTGCGCGCCAGGTGGCCAACCGGGTGCCGGAGAACCCGAACGCCTGGATCGAACTGGGCAACGCGCTCTACGATAGTGTTGTGGTCGTGCGTGAGCGCCTGGCGAGTGGCGACGAGCGCATGCAGAGTATCTACATCGAGCGGCTGCCACGCTGGCTCGAGGCCGCTGACGCCTACCGCAAAGCCACCGAACTGGCCCCGGGCGACCCGCTTGCGCGGGCCGACCTGGCGGCGAGCCTCTGCTTCTACGGCAAGGACACCAACGACCCGTCCTATGTGCGCCAGGGGCTGAGCGAGGCCGAGCAGGCGCTGCGTGACGGCCCGGAGGAAGGGCGCGCGCTGCTCAGCAAGGGCCTCTGCCTGGTGTTCAGCGACCCGCCGCAGACCGCGCAGGCGCTCGAGCAGTGGCAGCAACTGATTGTCCTGCCCAACGCCGAGCCTGGTCTCGTCTTCCAGGCCCGCCAGCTGGTGGCCGAATACTCGCGCCCAAGCCCGTAGGCATAGCGATGCGCGGTGAACTGGTCGACCGGGCGCCGGACTTCCGGTTACTGGCGTTTAACTATTGGCGGTCAAAAAAGTTAAAAAGCATGCTACAATGAGCACGAAGCAGAACACCGCGCCGGGCACGCACTACAGCCTGCTGGGCGTCGAGCCGGACGCCAGCCAGGAGATGATCGAGCGCGCCTACGCGCAGCAGCGGGAACGTTACAACCCGGAGCGGGTCAGCGAGCTTGACCCGGAGTTGCGGCAGGTAGCGATGGCGCGCAGCGCCGAACTGGAGCGGGCCTATCACATCCTCTCCGAGCCAGCGCGCCGGCGCCAGTACGATGCCAGCCTTGGCAGCGCGCCGGTCGCGGCGCCTGCAGTGCAGCGCGGTCTCAGCCCGCGTGAGCTAACCTTCGCGATCGCCGGGGCCGTGATCGCCATTGTGCTGATCGCTGCGATCTGGGTGCTCACCGGCCGTGGCAGCGAGCCCCAGGGCCAGGCGATGAGCGAAGTCAGGCGCCCGGCGCCGAGTTTCGTGAGCCCGGCGCTCGATGGGGGGAGCATTAGCCTGGCGGACTACCGCGGCCAGGTAGTCCTGCTGAATTTCTGGGGCACCTGGTGCGAGCCGTGCAAGCGCGAGTTGCCTGCGCTGCAGGCGGCGCACGAGCAACTCGGCAGTCAGGGCCTGGCCGTGATCGGCGTCAACCTGACGGGCAACGAGTTGCTGCAGGGTGGCGACGAGGCCCAGATCCGGGCCTTTCTAGACCAGTACGGCGTGACCTACCCGATCGCCCTGGACCGCGAAGGCACGATCAGCAATGACTACCGGGTGTTCCCACTGCCTACCAGCTTCTTCATCGACACGGAGGGCGCCATTCGCTACGTTCATATTGGCGAACTGACCCTCGACGACGTGAAGGCTACCTTTGCCCGCTTGCGCCCCGGCACGCCGGCGCAGACAAGCTACAAGCCGTGAGGCAAGCCGATGGACCAGCGTACGATCCTGGTAGTTGACGACGACGACGGTCTCCGTGAACTGATTCGCATCAACCTCGAATACGAAGGCTACAGCGTCATCCAGGCGAGCAACGGCCTGCAGTGTGTGCAGAGCGTGCGCGAGCAGCGCCCCGACATGGTCATTCTCGACGTCATGATGCCTGAGATGGACGGCCTGGAGGCCTGTGGCAAGGTGCGCGAGTTCTCCCAGGTGCCCATCCTCATGCTCACGGCCAAGGTGCAATCCAACGATGTGATCACCGGCCTGGACCGGGGCGCCGACGACTACCTGCTCAAGCCCTTCAACATGGACGAGTTGGCAGCGCGCATCCGGGCGCTGCTGCGCCGCGTCCCGCCCGCCTATCGGCCGCTCAGCGCCGGCGAGGGCGAGATCGTGATCGATCAGCAGAAGCGCGAGGTGCGGGTGCGCGGCGAACTGGTCGATCTTACCCCCACCGAGTACCAGTTGCTGCTCATCCTGACCGAGCACGCCGGCAAGGTGGTCGAGCACGAGACACTGCTGCGGGCCGTCTGGGGCCAGGAGTACACCAAAGACAACGACTACCTCAAGGTCTACATCTGGCATCTGCGACGCAAGATTGAGGTGGATCCGCGCAACCCCAGGCTGCTGCTCACCGAGTGGGGGATCGGCTACCGGCTGGTGCCGTAGCGGCTTCAACGCTTCGGCACGTTGACAGGCGCATCGGCCGATGCTATACTTGGGCACATCAAGCACTCCTCCTGGGCGGGAGTAGCTCAGTTGGTAGAGCGCAACCTTCCCAAGGTTGATGTCGCGAGTTCGAGTCTCGTCTCCCGCTCCACGGTCGGCCGCACAACATGTGCGGCCGACTTCTTTTTTGCACCGATTGGTGCTTGATACCGTTCCCATACACCGGGGATGTGCTTGCGGGGCAGGCCCTCCGGCGGCAGGGCGTGGGCGGCGACGCCAGCCGACACGAGGTTTTCTCGGTGGTGCGGCGTAGCCGCCAGAACTACCGAGCAAACCCGGCGTATGGGGCTCGCCCCAGCAACTTTGCATAAACCCTGGCCATTTGACGCCTGCTAGCGACGCCCGTATAATCGGCGCTGTCCGGAGCGAAGTGCACCAATGGCTGGCCCAGGCAGTGGCGCCTGTCCGCCCGTTCCCCTGATGCCCGAACCGCAGCGCGAGCAAGCCGAGCCCCAAGCGCGTCGTGCACCCGTGATCGCGGTGTGCGGCAGCGGCGCCGAGGATGCGCGCCTGAACGCCCTGGCCGAAGCCGTGGGCGCGCTGGTGGCGCGTCAGGGCGCGGTGCTGGTGTGCGGCGGGCTTGGCGGGGTCATGGCGGCGGCATGTCGAGGGGCAGCCGCGGCAGGCGGCCTGACGGTGGGCATCCTGCCGACAGCACGCCCGGAGGACGCCAACGCGCATGTGGCGATCGCGATCGCGACCGGGATGGGCCACGCCCGCAACGTGGCGATCGTGCAGAGCGCCGACGTGGTGATCGCCGTGGGCGGCGAGTATGGCACCTTGAGCGAGATCGCCCTGGCCCGCAAAGCCGGGCGGCCGGTCGTGGGCCTGGAGAGCTGGAACCTGGGCGAGCCGCACCTGGTCCGGGCGAGTAGCCCCGCCGAGGCGGTTGCCCTGGCGATGCGCCTTGCCACCCGTAATCAACCGGTAACCGCCGGGTCAGAGCCGCATCAGGGAGGTATCAGCCCGTCCTGCTAGAATCGCTTGTAGGAGGCCCGCAGCTCGTTGTCGCCTGACCCACAGCCTGAGGAGAACTTACATGGCCAGACGCATCATCGTCGCCCTGGTGCTGATCACGACGCTCGCCTCGCTCGTGGTGATGCCACGGCCGAGCAGTGCTCAGCCGCAGGTCGCCGACACCTTCCCGCCCTACCAGGCGCGTTTCTTCCCCGAGACCGGGCAGACCGCCGTCAACTGGTTCCTGGAGACCTGGAAGAACACGCCCAATTCGCTCTTTGTGCTCGGTTACCCGATCTCGCAACCATTTATTGAAGAGAGCTTCACCAACCCGGGCCAGTTCTACCGTGTGCAGTACTTCGAGCGCGCCGTGCTCGAGGAGCACCCGGAGAACTTCGGCCAGCAGCGCAACCGCTTCTACATCCTGGGCCGGCTGATGGGCAAAGAACTGGCCAAGGGGCGCGAGAACGAGCCGAGCTTCCAGCCGGTGGGCAACCCCGGCGACGGCACCTGGTTTGCCGAGACGGGTCACACGTTGCGCAACGGCCCGGCCCCCTTCCGCGACTTCTGGCTCAACAACGGCGGGCTTGAGGTCTTTGGCTACCCGTTGAGCGAGCAGTTCCAGGAGGTCAACTCCCAGGACGGCCAGACCTACTGGGTGCAGTACTTCGAGCGCCAGCGCATGGAGTGGCATCCCGACCAGCCCGATCCCCGCTATCGCATCCTGCTAGGCCTGCTGGGCAACGAGTATCGCGACCGCGTCCACCGCAACAACCCGGCCTTCCAGGCGCGCAACGTCGCGGACGCGCTGCCCCGCCCGTTCGTCTACGGCTTCAACGCCCACCTCTACGGCCAGGGCTCAGCCTGGCAGGACCGCAACCGCGTGCTGACCCTCTCGAAGAACGCGGGCATTCCGTGGATCCGCCAGCAGATCCGCTGGCGCGACCTGCACGACCGCTCGGGGGCGATCTACTGGGCCGAGCTGGACGACATCGTGAACGACGCGAGCCGCCAGGGGGTGAACCTGCTGATCAGCGTGGTCTCGGCGCCGGACTGGGCCGGTGGGCCGGGTATGCCGCGCCGTGAAAACTTCGGCGACTTCGGCTCATTCTTGAGCCAGATGGCGGCGCGCTACCGGGGTCGCGTGCAGGCCTACCAGATCTGGAATGAGCAGAACCGCGCCTGCGAGAACGGCGGTGACTGCGCCCGCGACGGCGGCATCGGCGGACAGGTGGCCAACGCCAACTACTACGTCGACATGCTCGAGGTAGCCTACCAGGCGATCAAGTCCAGCGACCCGATGGCGATCGTGGTGAGCGGCGCGCCGACCAGCACCAACACCAATCGCCAGGACATCGCCATCAGCGACCTGGAGTACGTGCGCCAGATGGCGGTCAACCCGAAATTCCGCAGCAACGTTGACGCGGTCGGTCTGCACCCGGGTGGCCAGTACAACCCGCCCGACAGCCGCTGGCCCGAACGGCCCGGCCCCGGCCCCAACTGGCGCAATAGCAATGAATTCTACTTCCGACGCATCGAAGACACACGCGCCGTGCTGGTTGCCAACGGCATGGGTGACCGCCAGATCTGGATTACCGAGTTTGGCTGGGCCACGCGGAACAACACCCCCGGCTACGAGTACGGCAACAGCATCTCGCCGGAGACCCAGGCCGCCTGGATCGTGCGTGCTATGGAGATCGGGCGCTACGAATGGGCGCCCTGGGTTGGCGGCATGTTCATCTGGAACCTGAACTTCGCCATCCCCTGGCGCTACTTCGGCAACGAGCTGCACGAGCAGGCCTCCTTCGGTGTGCTCAACGGCGACTGGAGCCCACGACCGGCCTTCAATGCCATCCAGCAGTTCCAGAAGCGCTAGGCTGGACGGCAAGTTGATCGGTACCGTGCGACAGGGGGCGGAACTCCGCCTCCTGTTCGCGCGTTCTTTCTGGTATGTGGTGAGCGCTCACGAACCGCTTGCCGAGTTCGTTTGAACCCTCGAGGAGCGATACAGATGAAATGGCACAGGCAGCACACCGGCATCCTGCTGCTGCTGGCAATGACCCTCGTCCTGGCGGCCTGCAGCGGGGGTGGTGCAACACCGGCCACTGGTGGCCAGGCGACGAGCGCCACCGGGGCCGCGGCCCAGCCCA
>DAOUBZ010000293.1:0-6015 GCA_034432515.1 Chloroflexaceae bacterium
ACGCCCGCGCCGCCCGCCGACGCCTGGGAGGCGCGGCGGGCCCAGGAGCAGCGCGAGCACGACGAGGAGCGCCGCGCCGACCCGCGGGTCATCACGCGCCTACCATATCGCAGCGGCACCAGCTTCTTCGACGAACGCCGGCGCCACGTCTATCTGCTCGAGGTGCCCGCCGGCGATGTCGAGGCACTGCCGAGCCCGCGCCGCATCACCGACGGAGACCTGCACTACGGCCCACCCGCCTGGATGCCCGATGGGGCATCCTTGCTCACCACCGCCACCCGCGACCCTGAGGCCGACTCACTCTTCGCCTATTACGATGTGCTGCGCGTGCCCGTCGCTGGCGGCAAGCCCGAGCCACTCACCGCCGCCGGCTTTTCCTACTTCGACCCGCAGCCCTCGCCTGACGGCAGCAAGATCGCCTTCTGTCGCCTGAGCGAGGACAAGCTGCTCGCCGAGGGCACGCGCGTGGCGATCATCCCCGCCAGTGGCGGCGAGATCACCGACCTCACCGCCCACACCGATCTCAACGTTGAGCACTTCCGCTGGCAGCCCGCTGGCGACGGCGTGCTCTTCTCCGCAGGCTGGCACGGCGACACCCACATCTACGCCATCGGGCTCCCCGGCACAGCCAGCTACCGCCTCGGCGAGACACGCGTCGGCGGCCGGCGGATCGTCAACGAGTTCGATGTGGCCCGCGACGGCTCGATCGCCTTTATCGCCGGTGACCCGGACAATCCCTGCGACCTGTTCCTCCGCAGCCCGGCGGGCACGGAGCGCCGGCTCACCCAGATCAACGAGCGCCTGCTCAGCCAGCGGATCATCGTTCCGATCGAGAGCATGGTCTACCCTGCCCCCGATGGTGAACAGGTGCAGGGCTGGGTGCTCTATCCGCCAGGGTTCGTGCACGACGCCAGCGATGGCCCGCGCTACCCGCTGGCGGTGTACATCCACGGCGGGCCGCATACCATGTGGGGGCCAGGCTTCCGCAGCATGTGGCACGAGTGGCAGGTGGCGGCCGCCGCTGGCTACATCGTCTTCTTCTGTAACCCTCGCGGCAGCGACGGCTATGGCGAGCAGTGGCGCGATGCCATCCGTGGGCGCTGGGGCGAGGCCGACGCCCCCGACATCCTCGCCGGCATCGATGCGCTGCTCGCCGGCGGGCGCATCGACCCGCAGCGCATCGCGGTCACCGGCGGCTCCTACGGCGGCTATATGACCGCCTGGCTTCTCGGCAACTCCGATCGCTTCGCCTGTGGTGTGGCGGCCCGTGGCGTCTACAATCTGATCTCCCAGCACAGTACCTCCGATGCCCACGAGTTGATCGAGATCGAGTTCAATGGATACCCGTGGGAGCTCGCCGAAGAACTGTGGGACCACTCGCCGCTGGCCCACGCCCACAAGATCAGCGCGCCACTCCTGCTGCTGCATAGCGAGCTCGACTACCGCGTACCGATGAGCGAGGCTGAGCAACTCTTCGCCTTCCTGCGCCGCCAGAAAAAGACGGTCGAACTGGTGCGCTATCCCCGTGAAGGCCACGAACTGACCCGCAGCGGCGAGCCCGAGCATCGAGCCGATCATATGCGCCGGACCCTGGCCTGGTTCGATCGGTACTGCAATCCGAGCCCACGGTGAGCATATACCGTTGCGCACGCAATAGTTTACGAGTGTATTACTGCCAGATCACATATCAATCCAGCGATGAGTTGTTACTCTTGCACAATATTTGCAATTAATCTGAAAAAAGGACTTCTCAAATGTACGTTGCTGTGGTACACTGCGGGCCATAAGCAGCGTCACGTCGCCGCGAGAGTTTCCCCGGATCCCGACGGTCTCCCCGGCCCGCACGACCTCCACGCCTGAGGCACAGCACGGGACGTTGTTCGGCCACCCTATGCCAGACGAGGCGTGGTGTGGGCGGTTTACCACATGGCGTGGTCTGGAGTGAGGAGCGCAGGGGTTCCCTGCCATTGCTGTGTTTAGGCGGCGGCCTGACACGCAGGAGTTGGACCGGAATGCAAGTGAAGCTCTTTGTCGGTAACCTGGCCTGGAGCGTCGACGACCAGATGCTGGAGGAGGTCTTCAGCCAGCACGGCGATGTTCAAAGCGCCCGTGTCATCCACGACCGCGACACTGGGCGGTCGCGCGGGTTCGGGTTTGTTGAGATGAACGTCGACGATGTTTCCTCAGTGATCCGCGCAACCGATGGCCTCGCGATTGCCGGCCGTCCGATCAGGGTCAACGAGGCCGAAGACAAGGGCGGCTTCCGCGGCCCGCGCCGCGATAGCGGCGACCGCGGCGGCTTCGGCGGGGTCCGCCGCTACTAGCCACGGCTTCGAACTGGATCCGCCTCGGCCAGTTCGTTTCGCTCGCCTGCTCTCTCCCCCCTGTCCGGCGACAGGGGGTTTTCACATACAGAACCCCCTGTCGCTGGACAGGGGGTTCTGGTGGAACGATCCGTGCAATCCTACGCTTCTTTCACCGCCTCCAGCAGCAACTCGGCAATGTCGCGCCGCTTGAGCGTCTCGTCGCGGCCGGTGTTCTTGGCTGCGTCCTCGAACATCACCATGCAGAAGGGGCAACTCATCGCCAGCGTCTCGGGCTGGTTCGCGGTGAGTTGTTCGAGGCGGATGTAGTTCACCTGCTCCTTGCCCCAGCCCTCCAGCCAGACGTTGCCGCCGCCGCCGCCGCAGCACATGGCCCGCTCACGGTTGCGCTCGGGCGCCTCTACCAGGTCGACCCCGGGGATGCTGCGCAGCAGCTCGCGGGGCGCGTCGAAGATGTCGTTGTAGCGCCCGATGTAGCACGGGTCGTGGTAGACCACCTTCTCGTTCACCGGCTTGACCGGCTTGAGCTTGCCGCTCTGCACCAACTCGGCGAGCAACTCAGTATGGTGGACGACCTCGTACTCGGTGCCGGCACCGCCACCGAACTGTGGATACTCGTTCTTGATCGTATTGAAGCAGTGGGGGCAGGTAGTGACAACCCGCTTGAACTTGTACTGCTTCATGGTCTCGACGTTCTGCTGCACCTGGGCCTGGTAGAGCATCTCCTCGCCCATGCGGCGGGCCGGGTCGCCGTTGCAGGTCTCTTCATCGCCGAGGATCGCGAAGTCAACCCCGGCGTGCTGCAGCAGTTGCACGAAGGCGCGCGCCACCCGCTTGCTGCGCTCATCGTAGCTGGGCGCACAGCCCACCCAGTAGAGCACGTCGGCGCTTTCCTTCTCGGCCATCACCGGCACATCAAGGCCATCGGCCCAGGCGGTACGCTCGCCCTGGGGCAGGCGCCAGGGATTGCCGGCGCGCTCGATGCCCTCGAGCACCCGCTTGACGCCGGCCGGCACCTCGCTGGCGATCATCGTCAGGTGGCGCCGGGCGCCCACGATGTCGTCCACGTGCTCGATCATCGCCGGACACTCGTAGACGCAGGCGTAACAGGTGGTGCAACTCCAGAGCTCGTTCTCGGTGAACAGGTTGCCGTAGAGCGGCAGCGCCTCCACATCGACCGCCACCTGGCCGTTGCCATTGCCCTTGTGCGCCGCACCTTCCTCGCCCGCTTCCAGCTCGGCGACCAGCTTGACCGTGCCATCCTTGAAGCGGATCGGCTCCTGGCGCATCAGGTCGTGCAGCTTGGTGATGATGTACTTAGGCGAGAGGTCGGCGCCGGAGGCGTGGGCCGGGCAGTTGGCCTGGCAGCGCCCGCAGCGCATACAGGCATCCAGGTCGAGCCGGTGCTTCCAGCTCATATCCCCGAGCGTGGCGATGCCAAGGCGCGGCTCGTCCTTCTCGATCTCGGCATCCAGGTCAGGGATGGCATCGAGCGCACCGGCGGGGGTGGTGTCGCGGAAGAATGTGTTGAGCGGCGTATAGAAGATGTGCTTGAACTTGCTGAAGGGCAGGGTGGCGATGAAGGCGAAGGTGGCCGTGGCGTGGGTGAACCAGAGCAACTGATGCAGGCCCAGCGCCACCGGGCTGCCGTCACCCAGGCCGATCGCGCGGAAGATGGTCGCAAAGCTGTAGCCCACATAGGCCAGGGCGGCCCAGCTCTGGGTGTAGGTAAAGACCCGGCAGTCCTCGTGCGAGGGCCAGCACTGGTTGGCGATACGCAGCCCTTCGATCAGGAAGCCGCCAATCCCGAGGAACAGCAAGACGCCAAGCACCCAGGCATCGGTGCGCCGGTTGTCGAGGCGTGGCTCGCGGGCCCGGTAGCGCCGCAACGCGGCCCAGCTCAGGCCGAGCACGAAGATCAGGCCGAGGGTGTCGAGAATGATCTCATAGGCCTGGTAGAAGCTGCCCACCAGGATCGTGCCGGCCGCCTCGCCCATCAGCGGGATGGTGAAATCCTCCTCGACGGCGATGATGTCGGTGCCGATGAAGAGCGCCAGGAAGCCGAAGAAGATCAGGGCGTGCATCGAGCCGGGCCGCCGGTCACGCAGCACTTTCTTCTGCCCGAAGAGCTGCGCGAGGAACTCCATGGCCCGCGCCGGCACCTGGTCGAGCCGCGGGTCAGGCCGGCCCTTGCGCCAGCGCCCGATGTCGCGTGCGATGCCCCAGGCCATCACGGCAGTGGTGATGATCGCGAGGCCGTAGACGAACAGCGAACCAAACGGTTGGGGGATGTTCCAGTAGATTTCGCGCAGCGCGATAATCTGCTCTTGCTGCATGGTGCCCGCGCACCTTTCTAGAGCTTCGGGACGTGGAATTCTTGCGTATCATAGCACCCGCTTCTCCACACGTCAAAGTCAGGTTTATTAACAAAGTGCGCTATAATCATCACTCATGGACGAGGTTGCACTACTCGAGGCGCTGTTGCGCATCCCCTCGCTCTCCGGCCAGGAGGGTGCGGCGGCGGCATTTCTGGTGGCACAGATGCGCTCCTTCGGCTGGGAGGCGTTCGTCGATGGGGCGGGCAATGCGGTAGGCCTGCTCGGCACGGACGGCCCGCTGGTGGTGCTGCTGGGCCACATCGATACGGTGCCCGGGGCCATCCCGGTGCGCATCGTCGACGGCAAGCTCTATGGCCGCGGCGCGGTTGATGCCAAGGGGCCGTTTGCCAGCTTCATCGCTGCCGCGCGGCGGGCTGAAATGGCCGGGCGCCTGCGCTGTCGCCTGGCGCTGATCGGCGCCACCGAGGAGGAGGCTGCCAGCTCGAAGGGCGCCCACTATGCCCGCGAGCGCTATGCCCCCGCCTGCTGCGTGATCGGCGAGCCAAGTGGCTGGGATCGCGTCACGCTGGGCTACAAGGGCCGCCTGCTGGTCCACTACCGCATCGAGCAAGCTGCCGCCCACAGCGCCGGCGAACTGCCCGCCGCCCCCGAGGCCATGGTCGCCTTCTGGCGCGCCGTCGAGCAGCGCTGCGCCACCCATAACGCTGGCCGCGCGCGGCTCTTCGAGCAACTCAGCCCCGCGCTGCGCCGGGTAGCCAGCGGCGGCGATGGGCTCAGCGACTGGGCCGAGGCTACCATTGGCCTGCGCCTGCCCGAGGGAGTGGACCCGGAGGACCTCGCCGCCGAGCTGCACGGCCTGGCGGGCCCGGCCAGCCTGCGCTTCGAAGGTGGCTGCCCCGCCTTTCGCAGCCCGCGCACCACGCCACTGGCCGGGGCCTTCGTTCGCGCCATTCGTGGCCAGGGTGGCCAGCCCGCCTTTCTGCATAAGACCGGCACGGCCGATATGAACGTGGTAGGCCCGGCCTGGGGCTGCCCGATCGTCGCCTATGGCCCGGGCGACTCGCGCCTCGACCATACGCCCGATGAACACGTGGAACTCGCCGAGTACCAGCGCGCCATTGCCGTGCTGACCGAGGTGCTGGCGGGGTTGGAGTGAGAATGTCCCACGAGGGGAAATGTGGTCCTCACCCTCCCCCGCCTCGCTCCGCTCGGCGCCCCCTCCCGCTCCACCTGCGGTGGAGCGGGAGGGGGCTGGGGGCTACCAGGGGTAGGTTTTTGGGGAGTTGCGCCCCCAGGCTCCACATACCCCACCCCCCTACCCCCTCCCCTGGTATGGGAGTGGGCCAGAATCT
>DAOUBZ010000294.1:0-2360 GCA_034432515.1 Chloroflexaceae bacterium
GCAGGCTGGCCCTGCGGACCTGGCCCTCGTCCTCGTCAAGGCCCGCCAGACGCCGTGGGCGGCCACGGCTGCCCAGCAGTTGCTCGCCCCCGATGGCGTTGCCTACACGCTGCAGAATGGCCTGGGCAACCGCGAGGCCCTGGCCGCGGTGCTCGGCGCGCATCGGGTCGGCCAGGGCGTGACCGCGCTCGGGGCGACGCTGCTCGGCCCCGGGCAAGTGCGCCACGCCGGCATGGGGCCGACGGTCCTCGCTGCCACGCCCGACCGGCAGCGGGCCGCGGCGCTGGCGACGCTGCTGAGCCGGGCCGGCCTGCCGGCCAGTGTGAGTGACGATGTGGAGGCGCTGGTCTGGGGCAAGCTGGTGGTCAATGCCGGCATCAACGCGCTGACCGCGCTGCTGCGCGTGCCCAATGGCGCGCTGGCCGAGACGCCCGCTGCGCGCGAGGTGCTCGCCGCTGCGGTACGCGAGGCCGCCGCCGTGGCAGTGGCCAGAGGCGTGACCCTGCCCTACCCTGACCCCGTGGACCATGTGCTCATAGTGGCCCGCGCCACGGCGGCCAACCGTTCCTCAACGCTGCAAGACGTGCTGCGGGGCGCACCGACCGAGATCGCCGCGATCAACGGCGCCGTGACGCGCGAAGGCGCACGGCTGGGAGTCCCAACGCCGGTCAATGCCCTGCTCGCCAACCTCATCGAGGCCCTGGAGGTAACGGCCGAGCAGCGGGTGATGGGGTGACGCCGCCACACCCGCTCAGGCTGCGCGCTCAACCCGGGTGAGGAAATCGCGCACCGCCTCGTCGAGGCTGAGCGTGCCGGCGAGAATGCGCTCGTGGTAGGCAGGGATGAAGTCGAACAGGTAGGAGCGGCCGGTGCGGAGCTCGCGGAGCATGAGCTGGGCATAGCCGCCCACCGCGTTGAGCAGGCCGCTCGTGGTAAAGGCCCGATCGGTGGCGGCCAGGTCGTAGCGGAGGCGAACGATCTGCGCCTGCCAGCCGTCCTGGCCGCGGGTGAGCCGGGCATAAGCGGCGCGGGTAATGCCGTCGAAGGGTAACCCCACCGAGCCGACGTTCACCACCAGCGTGTCATCGAGGTAGCGGATCAGCGGCACGTGGGTGTGGCCGGCACAGAAGATGCTGGCCGCCGCGTCGATCTGTTCGCGCACCTCAGCTGCTGGCGCTCCCCGGTAGATGCCGTCGCGATCATGGCGCACCGAGGCGTGATAAACGCTCAGCTGTTCGCCGCCGAGGTCAAAGCTGAGGTGCTCAGGGAGCGCAGCGATCGTTGGCACGTAGTCGGCAACCTGCTGGTGCGTCCAGGCGGCGATGCGACTGAGCTCGAAGCGCGGCCCGGTGGTGGGAAAGTCGGCCTGGCGGTGATCCCGTTCGTAGTTGAGCACGTAGCGCTCGTGATTGCCGCGGATGACCTGCCAGCCGCGCGCATCACGCATCTGCAGGGTGAGTTGGAGGCAGGCCCGCGCTTCGGGACCGCGGCCGACAATGTCGCCGGCGACGACCACCAGGTCGGGCGCCCAGGCCTCCAGGTCTTCGATCACGGCGTGCAGCGCTGCAAGATTGGCGTGGATATCGGCGAGGACGGCGATCTTCATAGGTCTCTACAGCACGCCCCGCGGCTATACGGCAAGCTCATTATGCTCGGCCACCTGGGTGACATCACGCAGCGTCGAGAGGTCGCGGATGCGCTCGGTGAACAGGATGCCGTTCAGGTGGTCCACCTCGTGCTGAATGGCCCAGCCGAGCAGGCCATCGGCCCGGCGCAGCCGGCGGGCCTTGCCGGTGATGTCCTGAAACTCGACCGTCACCCAGGTCTGCCGGGGCACCTGGCCGTACCAGCCGGGCAGGCTCAGGCAGCCCTCGTCGCGCAGCACCTCTTCGCCGCTGGTCTTGACGATCTTGGGATTGAAGAGCACGTACGGTTCAGCCGGGGCGATCGTGACGACCGTCCCATCTTCGCGCTCCTCGGTCTCAGCCGGGATCTCGATGATGCAGAGCTGGATCGGCAATCCGACCTGCGGCGCGGCCAGGCCCACACCATTGTTGGCGTGCATAGTCTCGAACATGTCTGCCACAAGCTGTTTGAGGCTCCGGTCGGGCAATTTCACCGGCCGGCAGTGCATCTTCAAGGTCTTTTTGTCGTCGTCGTTATCAATGCGCAAAACACGTCGAATGGCCATAGACTCGCTCACTGGTTCACACAGATCTTCACGGGGAACGCCGCTCGTCCGAATTACCTGCTACCGACCTGCCGCGGTCGTGCGACTGTTGTAATACTGTTTCAATTATACCACTTTGGCGCGACTACGCCGCCCGATAGGGTGGTTGTTGGTTGGTTTTGGCGGCGTA
>DAOUBZ010000295.1:0-8643 GCA_034432515.1 Chloroflexaceae bacterium
GGTAGGGGAGGGGGTAGGGGGGTGGGGTATGTGGGGCCTGGGGGCGCAACTCCCCAAAAACCTACCCCTGGTAGGCGGGTGGGGCGGCCCCTGACCCGGCAGGTCTGTGGTATACTTTTAGCACCGCATAGCAACCCCATCCCGTATCGGCAGCGAAGGGCCCTGCGCGGGCTGCTCCAGTCAGCGACGACGAAAGGAGTTCACGATGGGTGCGAAGCAGATCTTAATGCTCGTCGGCGATTATGTGGAGGACTATGAGGTCATGGTGCCCTTCCAGGCCCTGACCATGGTTGGCCACACCGTCCACGCCGTCTGCCCCGATAAGCGGGCCGGCGAGAAGGTCCGTACGGCGGTGCACGATTTCGAGGGCGACCAGACCTACAGCGAGAAGCCGGGCCACAACTTTGTGCTGAATGCTACCTTCGCCGAAGTGAAGGCCGAAGACTACGATGCGCTCGTCATCCCTGGCGGGCGCGCTCCGGAGTACATCCGCCTCAACGCGAAGGTGCTCGAGATGGTGCGGCACTTTGCCGGGGCCGACAAGCCGATTGCCGCGATCTGCCACGGCGCCCAGGTGCTGGCCGCAGCCGGGGTCCTCGAGGGCAGAAGCTGCAGCGCCTATCCCGCGGTCGGGCCGGACGTCAACCGCGCGGGTGGCAGGTATGTCGATCTGCCCGCGGATAAGGCCCACGTCGATGGGAAGCTGGTCAGCGCACCGGCATGGCCGGCGCATCCCGCCTGGCTCGCCAGCTTCCTGCAGGTGCTGGGGACGAAGATCGAGCCCTGAGGCATCCTGGCCATGCTAGATCTCTCCGCTGCTGAGCGCGCGCGCCTGGCCGCCTATGTGACCGACCTCGATGCCCCGGTCTTCGGCCTGCGCAATCTGCCGGAGACAGTGAAGGGCGCGCTGTTTGCACGCTACAGCCGCTCGGAGAAGGGCCTGCGCCAGCTGTTACTCGAGGAGTTCCTGCAGAACCCCGAGGCTGGCCCTGATACGTGGGCGATTGAGCCTGCCAACCACGCCTCGGCCGCGCAGGTCGACGCCGCGCGAGCTGAGGCCTTCTACGATCGTGTGCTGATCGGCTACGGCGATGACTCGGTGGCCGAACTGGGCGGCGCCCACATCGCCTGTGAGGCGATCAGCAACGTCGCCGCGAAGGTGATCGAAGACAGCCGTATCGGGCTCAGTCCGCTCGAGAAGTCCACCCGCTATGTGCGCTTCGATCAGCAGATCGCCGGCCAGTACCAGTACCTGCGCGAGCCGGCGATCATGGCCTCACGTCACGCCCAGCGCTACGTGGCGGCCATGGACGGGCTCTTCAGCACCTATGCCAACCTGCTGCCCGCCAGCCTCGACTATGTCCGCGTCCGCTCGCCGCGCGACGCCGTGACTTCGGAGCGGGCCTACCGCAGCGCGACCCGGGCCAAGGCCCTCGATCTGCTGCGCGGCCTGCTCCCTATGGCAACCCGCACCAACGTTGGGCTGTTCGGCAATGGCCGCGCCTTCGAGCACCTGCTCAACCGCCTCTACGCTGCCGACCTGGAGGAGTTGCGCACGCTGGCCGGCGCGATGCAGCAGGCGCTCGATGCGCTCATCCCGGCCTTTGTCAAGCGCCCCCGTGGCGAGCGGGGCCACGCCAGCCAGCAGTACCAGCGGCGGACCCGCGCTGCCGTCGCCGCGCTGGTGGCCGGGCTGGATCTACCCGCACCCCCCGCCGCTCCAGCGCAGGTCGGCGCAACCCTGGTCGCCTACGACGCCGATGCCGAACTGCGCGTGCTGGCCGCGATCCTCTACCCCGAGACTAGCCTGCCGCTGAGCGAGCTGTGGGCCACGGTGCGCACGCTCGACGCCGCAACCAGGGCCGCCATCGTGCGGGCCTACGTCGGCCAGCGCGAGGTTCGTTTCCACCGCCCGGGGCGCGCCTTCGAGGAGGCCCGCTATACCTTCGACCTGGTCGCCGACCTGGGGGCCTATCGCGATCTGCAGCGCCACCGCATGCTGACCCAGGCCCGCCAGCGCTACACCACCACGCTTGGCTTCCTTGTTCCACCGGAGATCGATGACGCCGGGCTTGGCGCCCCCTATCGGCAGGCCCTCGAACAGGCGGCGGAGGCAGCCACCGCGATTGCCGCCGAGCTTCCCGAGGCGGCCGGCTATGCCGTGCCCTTTGCCGCGCTCACCCGCTGGCGCGTAACGCTGAACCTCCGCGAGGCCTACCACCTCTGCGAGTTGCGCAGCAGCCCGCAGGGTCACCCCGGCTATCGCAGCATCGCCCAGGCGATGGCCCGCGCGATCCGCGAGGTGCACCCGCTGCTCGCCGAGGGCATGCGCTTCGTCGACCAGGCCAGCTACGACCTGGAGCGCCTGGCTGCCGAGCAGCGGCTCGACCAGAAGATCGCGGCGCGCGACAGGGGTGGGAATCCCTGATCCCGACTCCTCAGCCAGTCCTCAGCCAGTCCTCAGCCTCGGCTCGGATCACGTAATCCCGGCGGCGGAGCGCGCTATGCTATAATCGGCCCCCGATGGTTGCCGAAGCGCCGTTCGTTATCGCCCTCAGCCTCCCGCTGCTGCTCTACCTGCCCGGCTGGGCCCTGAGCCGCCGCTTCGGCGCACCCGTCGATCAGCTGGAGCGCCACTTCGAGCGGGTGGCCACCAGCGCGCTCTGGAGTGGCTGGCTGGCTCTGCTGCTGGCGCAACTCGGCCTCTTCACGCTCTGGCTCCACCTTGCCCTCACCCTCGCTGCCAGCGCACTCGTCGCCTGGCGCGGCCAGCCGCCCGCGCCCCGCGCGCGCGACGCGCCTTCCGCGCCTCGCTGGGAGCTCGCCGCTCACGCCGCGATCCTGGCTCTGACCCTGCTGCTGGTAGCGCGGCCCTTCGAGGTAGTGCTCGGCGTGCGCGACGCGGGCGTCTATGCCAACACCGGCTTCGCCATCGCGCGCACCGGGGCACTCGTCCAGGCCGACCCGCTGCTGGCCACCCTGGGCCAGGACGCCGCGGACCCCGATGCGGCCGTGGCCAATCCGGCCCGCCAGGCGATCGCCAACTACACCATCGGCCAGCCTCGTGACCGCTACATCGCCTCACGCCTGCGCGCCGCGGGCTTCTTTGTCTACGAGGGCGAACTGCCGACCGGGCGGGTCATCCCCCAGGGGCTGCACTTGCTTCCGGCATGGATCGCGCTGCTCAGCGCGGTTGGCGGCCCCTACCTGGGGCTCTTCGCCGTCGGGTTGCTGGGCGTGCTTGGCGTCTGGAGCGTGGGCATGCTCGGGCGCCGCCTGGCTGGCCCCTGGGTCGGCCTGTTGGCCATGCTCTGCCTGGCGCTCAACGGGGTGCAGGTCTGGTTTGCCCGCTACTCCACCGCCGAGACGGTCGCGCAGTTCTTGATCTGGGCCGGGCTGTTCTTCTTCGCCAGGATGCACGATCCGGCGGCCAGCCGGGCCACGGTGCACCGCTCCGCCGTTCTGGCCGGCCTCGCGGTGGGTCAGGTGGCCCTGGCGCGGATCGATTTCTTCCTGCTCGGGCCGCTGCTGCTCTTCCTGCTCTACAGCTGGCTCAGCCGGCGCTGGGCGCGTCCGCACACGCTGCTCGCCCTTGGCCTCGGCCTGATGCTCGGCCACGCCGCGCTGCACGTCCTGCTGATCGCCCGGGCCTACTTCTTCGACACCGGCCACGAACGGCTCTCCCAGGACTCGGCCCTGCTCGCGCTGATGAGCCTGCCCTTTCTGACCCCCGAGGTGCGCGAGACCTTCCTCACCAGCCCGCGTAGCGCCCTGGTGCGCCCGCTGCGCTTGCCCGGCGGGCTCAGCCTGGGGGCCGGAGCGCGCCTGGCCGCCGAACTGGCTATGCTCGCGGCCGGGGTGGCCGCCCTGGTTGCCCTGCGCGCCCGCGCCGACCTGCTGCGGCGCCTGGAGAGCGCACTGCTGCACCATCGCCAACCGCTGCTGCGCGCGACCATGGTCGCCCTGCTGCTGCTCGCCGGCTACGCCTACCTGCTGCGCCCGCAGATCCTCGATGCCGACATCTTTTTCAACACCAATGGCGGCTGGAACGACCCGCTCACCCGCGACCCCGACCTGGTGGCCCGCGATGTGCGCGCGGGCCGTATGACCATCAACGAGGCGCGCAACCTGGCCGGCGTGGCGCTGGTGGGCAACAAGGTCTGGGAGCAGCAGCCCGACCTGGCGGCCACCGAGACCCTGCGCGCGCGCCTGGCGGCGGAACGCGGCCCCTGGAGCGGGCCATTCAGCAACCAGACCCTCAACTGGCTGCGGCTGCAGGGCTACGTTGGCGCGCCGGTGCGGCTGCCGGTGCAGCTCTGGTACAACGAGTACAACACCATGTCCTGGTGGCAGCGGCTCACCACAGACCCGGCGACGCTCAGCTCGCAGCCGGAGATCATCAACGAGAAGTACCGCATCCCGCTGGCGAACCTCGTGCGCGTCGGCTGGTATCTCTCACCGCTCGGCGTCGTGCTGGGCTGTGTGGGCTACGCCCTCTGGTGGCGGCGTGGGCTCAACGCCGCCTCGTGGCTCTTCCTCAGCGTCAGCCTGGTTGGCACGCTCTTCTACGTGCGGCAGACCTATGGCACCGGCGAGCAGCACTACATCTACATTCTGCGCCGCTTTGTGCCGATTGCCTATCCGGCGCTCAGTCTGGGCATTGCTTACGCACTGGTGGCGCTGGCCACAGCCGGCTGGCGACGCATCCACGCCAAGCAGCGCGCGCTCGGCGCGGCGCTGGTCGGCACTGCCGTCACCCTTGGCCTGCTCCAACTCGCCTTCTTCGCCGTCACCAACCGCCCGATCTTCTGGCACACCGAGTACCGCGGCGCCGTCGCCCAACTCAGCCAGCTGGCGGCGCGCTTCACCCCCGGGCGCGACGTGCTGCTGCTGCGTGGCGGCGCGCCGATCCACGCCCAGTCGCGCGACATCCCCGACCTGGTGGCTACCCCGCTGCGTTTCGCCTACGGGCTCGATGCCTTCGCGGTCAAGAGCACGCAGCCGGGCAACTACGCCGCCGACCTGGCGATCCAGGCGCAGCGCTGGCGCGCCGCGGGCCGCGAGGTCTATCTGCTGCTGAGCGCCTCAGGCGGCAGCTTCGCCCTGCCCGGCTTCACGCTGGAGCCGGCTGGCGCCTTCACGCTCGACCTGCCCGAGTTCGAGCAGCTCACCGACCAGAAGCCGCGCAACGTCTCACGGCTGACCCTGCCCTTCGCGATCTACCGGCTGGCGCCGGGCGGCCCCGGCACCGTTGCGACCGCTGCGCCCCCACTTGCACCGGACGACTTCGCCGCCCAGGTAGTCGGCCTCTACCGCCCGGAGGTGGCAGACGGCATCGGCTACGCCTGGACCAACGGCGACGCGACCCTGCGCCTGCCCTGGCCCGCTGCGGCGGAGCTGAGTGAGCTGCGGCTGGAACTGGGCGCGGGTGAGCGCCCGGCGCACCTGGGGCCGGCGCAGGTCTGTGTCAGCGCCCTGCCCGAGACCAGCCTCTGGCCGACCACGAGCGGCGCGCCGGTCGCGCTTGGCTGCTTTGCAGTTGCTGGTGAGCCAGGCAGTTACCGTGTGCGGCTCGACCCCGCCACCCTCCCGCCGGCACCCAGCGGCACGCTGCTGCTGCGCCTCGCCGGCCCTTCGTGGATCCCCGCTGTCGAGGACCCACGCCAGAACGACCGCCGCGACCTGGGGGTGCAGCTGTACGGGGTGGAGTTGATCACCCCCGATGCACCAGCAGGCGCAGGCCGTTGAGCACCACGATGATCGTGCTGCCTTCGTGGCCGACCACACCGATCGGCAGTGGCACGCCGATGGTGAGCGTCAAGGTCACCAGCACCACCACCACGGCGAAGGCGAAGATGATGTTCTGCCAGACGATGCGCTGGGCGCGCCGGCTGAGGCCAACCGCGTAGACAATGGCGCTCAGATCGTCGCGCATCAGCACCACGTCGGCCGTCTCCAGGGCGGCATCGGTGCCAGCCGCGCCCATGGCAATGCCGATCGTGGCGGTTGCCAGAGCCGGCGCATCGTTCACCCCGTCGCCGACCATTGCCGTCGGGCCGTAGCTGCGGCTCAATTCGCCAACAATGCGCAGCTTATCCTCGGGCAGCAGGCCGGCGTGGACCTCGTCGACGCCGAGGCGGCGGCCCATGGCCTCGGCCACGCGGGCATTGTCGCCGGTGAGCATCACGATGCGCTCGATGCCCTTCGCGCGCAGGGCGCGGATCTGGGCGGCGGCATCGGCTCGCTCGCGGTCCATCACCGTCACCATGCCGAGCCAGGTCGCGCCGCGGCGCGCCAGCAGCACACTACCGCGCCCCTCGGCAGCGAGCCGGTCGGCCTCGGCCAGCATGGCATCGGGCACCGGGACGCCCAGGTGAGCGAAGAGCCGCGGCGCGCCAACCAGCGTCTCCTCGCCGTCCCAACTGGCACGTACACCCATGCCGGTCACCGCCTCGAAGCGCTCTGGCTCGGCCACGGCCAGGCCGCACGCCTCAGCGTACGCGTTGATCGCGCGGGCGATGGGATGCTCGCTGGGGTGCTCGGCGCGAGCCACAGCGGCTAGCAACTCGTCGGCGGTGACGCCAGGGGAGGGCAGCACATCGGTCACCTCGGGGCGACCATAGGTGAGCGTGCCGGTCTTGTCGAGGGCGATCACCTTCACCCGGCTCAGTTCTTCGAGGTGCGCGCCGCCCTTGAAGAGCACCCCGCGCCGGGCCGCATTGGCGATCGCGCTAAGCAGCGCGGCGGGCACACTGATCACCAGGGCGCAGGGCGAAGCAACGGTGAGCAGGACCATGCCGGTGTAGAAGTTCTCGCTCCAGGGCACGCCGAAGAGCGGCGGCACCAGGGTGATGAACAGCGCCACCGCGGCGATCACGCCGGTGGCATAGTACTGCTCGGCCCGGTCAAGAAAGCTCTGCGTGCGCGCCTTGCGCGCCTGGGCCTCGCTGACCATGCCGATGATCCGGGCCAGTGTGCTCTCGCCGGCCGGCCTGGTGACCACGATGTCCAGCGCGCCACTCTGATTGAGCGTGCCAGCCAGCACCGGCTCGCCCTCGCCCCGCTGCACCGGCATCGACTCGCCGGTCAGCGCCGACTCGTCGAAGCTGCCCGCGCCGCGCAGGATCGTGCCATCGAGCGGCACCCGGTCGCCCGGGCGCAGCACCACCACCTCGCCCACTGCGACCTCATCGATGTGCAGCTCGAGCACGCTCTCGCCACGGCGTACATTGACCGTGTCGGGGCGCAGTTCGAGCAGGGCGGAGATGGCCTGGCGGGTTCGGTCCATCGCGTAGTGCTGGAGCACGTTGCTCAATGAGAAGAGGAACAGCAGGATCGCGCCCTCGTTCCAGGCATCGACGTAGGCAGCGCCAAGCGCGGCCAGCACCATCAGCAGGTCGACCTCGATCGTGCGTCGCTGCAACGCCTCGATGATCGCCCGCACGGCGTAGAAGCCGCCGAAGAAGTAGGTGGCGACGCGCACGGCCAGGAGCGCCCCGGGAGCGGCGCCGGCAAGCTCCAGCAGCATGCCCGCGGCGATACCGACCAGGGTCAGCACAACGAACAGCGGTTCGAGCACACTGTCGTTGAGCGTGAACTGCCAGCCGGAGCGGGTCACGGCGGTTGTGCGTTGCGACATAGTGGACATGGAAGCCTCAATTCGTGTTTCGTGCTGTGAGTCTGGTATCAATGCAACACTTGCTGATCTTCAGGCGAGAGCCGGGCGAGCAGATCGGGACCGAGCCGGGCAAAGATGCGCTGGGCGAAGAGCTCCATCCAGATGAACTGCCGCGCGATCAGAACCATGTTCTGATTGGTCGTGACGGTCGCGGTGGTCACCAGATGGCCACTGGCGATAAGAAACTCGCGCTCGTCGGCAACGACGATCAACGTCTCTTCCATCTGGTGCAGTTCGGTCTCGCGTTTGGGATGGCGCACCACCTGGCCGAGCTCGAACGGCGCATTGCCGGTCAGGATCACGCCGAGCGCGACACCGCGCGCGTGGGCCTCGGCCAGGGGCTCGCGCAGCGCCTCCACATCGGCATCGGTGAGCACGAGCATTAACTCGTGCCGGGCGCCCGCGATCAGCTCGTCGGCGTAGGCCAGGGCCTCACGGCGCCCGCTGAAGTTCCAGAGCCGGCCCGACTCCTGCCGGTTGTAGAGCGGCATCAACTCGGCGCGCAGCTGCTCCGCCCGTTCGCGCGCCTCACGCTCGTAGCGGTCGAGCAGCACCGCCGGCGAGACCGGACGGTAGAGCGTCGCCTTCTCCTCCTCCGACTTGAGCGCCGCACCCCGGGCCTCCAGGCGCCCAAGCGCCTCGTAGACCATCGAGCGGGGCACGCCCGAGCTCTTGCTGATCTGATAGCCGGTGGCCGGATGCTCACTCAACAGCGCCAGGTAGACTTTGGCCTCGTATTCGGTGAGCCCCAGGGCCGATAACTGGTCCAGCAGGTTCATAGTGTTCGTTGTCGCATCCTGTTGCAAGTAGTAGTTCAACTCCGAACTACTAGCATAATGATACCACGCTGCAGCCGCCAAGTCAACCCTTTGCACAGGCTGCGTCGGGCGTGGGCAAGGTCGTTGGGGCGAGCCCCAAACCCCGGTGTTCTGGTTGGGTTTGGCGGCGTAGCCGCCAAACCCAAC
>DAOUBZ010000296.1:0-10026 GCA_034432515.1 Chloroflexaceae bacterium
TTCGCACCCTTCGATACGCGCTGCGCGCTACTCAGGGTGCGAACGCCCCTTCGATACGCGCTTCGGCCTACCCCGGCCGTTCGGCTGAGCCTTCGTCTGGGCTCAGGCCGGGGCTCACGACGAAGCCTGCCGCCCTCGTTCCGGCTCGGGCCGGGGCTCGACAGGCTCGCGATCCGCCGGGACGAAGGATCAGGATGCGGTTTTTCGGATAGGCACTTAGCGCGAACAGGCCCTGGTGGTGCACGTTCGTGCAGCAGAACGACACGAAGCTCCGGGAAGGAGGCTCTGTGATGCTTACCACCATGCTGGATATGGTTGCGCCCATCGTCTTGACAGTCTTTGTCATCGGATTGGGGCTGCGCCTGGGCCGCCTGCTCAAGGCCCTGTTCCTGCGCCAGCGCTTCCGTGGCGTGACACCGAGCTTTGTGGGCGCTCCGCCGCCTATGCCACCTGGTGCGGCGCTCAAGGCGGTGCTCCTCGGCCCGTTCGCCCACTTCCACCGCAAATCCAACTCGCTCTGGGGCTACGGCCTGATCGCCTACCACATCGCCATCATCACCGAGGTCACTGGATATACGCTGTCGGCGCTGATCCTGGGCGCGCGCCTGTTGCAGGGGCAGCCCGTGCCTGACGTGGCCCGGCACCTCGAGCACGGCACCAACACCAACCCCTCCAACCTGCTGGCGATTATCTTCGGGAACGGCGAGGCACTGCAGGCGCACTTCCTGTTCGGCAGCCTGGCGCCGCTCTTTATCGCCGTAACCTGGGTGGCGGTTAGCTTTGCCGTGGTCGGCAACCTGGCCCTGCTGATCACGCTGTTGCGGCGGCGCAACGCGGCGATTGTCGCTGATATGGACGAGGCGGCGCGCGGCATCCGCGTGGCCGGTCGCCGGCCCTGGGACCGCACGCTCGTCCGGCTGCTGATCTTCTGCATCATCTGGACGGAGCTGTTCGCGCGGCTGGAGCTCGTTCCGGGGATCGTGTTTGTCCACGCTTCGCTTGGTCTGGTCCTCTTTGCCCTCTTTCCCTTCACCTACCTCTTCCACATGGTCTACGGCGTCTTCGCCGTGGCCGTGGCTACCCGCCGGCGGATGGTGCGGACGATTGCGTAGGCAGTCCGTAGGAAGTGAGGAGCTGGGGAGCTGGGGAGGTGGTGGCGGCTGCTCGATATACCGCTCCCAGCTCACCAGTTCCCCGGCTTCCCAACTCGCCAGCTATGCCAGCTTGCCAGCTCCCCAGTTCCCCACCCCCCGGCTCCCCAGCTACGCCGGCTGCTTGCTCTCGGCGAGGAGCTGGCGCAGCACATACTGCAGAATGCCACCGTGGATGTAATACTGGAGCTCCTGGGGCGTATCGATGCGCGCGAGCACCTGGAACTGCGTAACGGTATCATCAGCGCCAGTGGCGCGCACGGTGAGGGTGCGACCGCCGGCGAAGCCTGAGGCTACCGCCTCCTGCAGCCCGAGGATATCGTAGACCTCGTTGCCGCTCAGGCCAAGGCGATCGGCATTCTCGCCGGGCATGAACTGCAGCGGCAGCACGCCCATGCCGACCAGGTTGGAGCGGTGGATGCGCTCGTAGCTCTCGGCGATCACCGCCTTGATGCCCTGCAGGTAGGGCCCCTTGGCGGCCCAGTCGCGGCTGGAGCCGGAGCCGTACTCCTTGCCGGCGATGATCAACAGCGGGGTGCCGTCGGCCCGGTAGCGCATCGCCGCATCGTAGAGCGGCAGAATTTCGCCGCTGGGCAGGTAGGGGGCGAAGCCGCCCTCGGTGCCGGGCGCAAGCCGGTTGCGCAGGCGCACATTGGCGAAGGTGCCGCGGACCATCACCTCGTCATTGCCGCGGCGCGAGCCGTAGCTGTTGAAGTCCTTCGGCTCCACCCCCCGTTCGATCAGGTACTTGCCGGCGGGCGAGGTGGCCTTGATGCTGCCGGCGGGCGAGATATGGTCGGTGGTGATGCTGTCGCCGAGCACGGCCAGCACGCGCGCGCCCTCGATCTCGGGCACCCGGGTGGGTGGCTCCGCGGGCATATTGTCGAAGTACGGCGGGCGACGCACATAGGTGCTCTGCGGGTCCCAGGCGAAGCGGTCGCCGGTGGGCACGGCGATGTTCTCCCAGTGCTCGTCGCCAACGAAGACGCTGGCATAGCTGCGCTGGAACATATCGGACTGGATGGCCGCGTCGATCGTCTGCTGGACCTCAGCCTGGCTGGGCCAGATATCCTTGAGGTAGACCGGTTGCCCGTCGGCGCCGGTGCCGAGCGGCTCACTGGTGAGGTCAATGTCAATTCGGCCGGCGAGGGCATAGGCCACCACCAGCGGCGGGCTCATCAGGAAGTTGGCCTTGACCTCCGACTGGACGCGGCCCTCGAAGTTGCGGTTGCCCGAGAGCACCGAGGCGACCACCAGATTGCCCTGCTCAACCGCCTGCGAGACCGGCTCGGGCAGGGGGCCGGAGTTGCCGATGCAGGTGGTGCAGCCATAGCCGACGGTGTTGAAGTGCAACTGGTTGAGGTACGGCGTGAGCCCGGCCTTGTCCAGATACTCGGTCACGACCTTGGAGCCGGGGGCCAGCGACGTCTTGACCCAGGGTTGGGAGCGCAGGCCCTTTTCAACCGCCTTCTTCGCCAGCAGGCCGGCGCCGATCATCACTGAGGGGTTGGAGGTATTGGTGCAACTGGTGATCGCGGCGATCACCACCGAGCCGTGGTGCAGTTCCCGGGCCTCGCCATCGACGGTCAGCGGCACGCTGGCCCGGAGCGCAGCGGGCTCGGGCGTACCCTTCGGGCTGAGGATGGCGGGCAGCGCGCCGGCGAAGGCGGGACCGACCTTGCTCAGCACGATCCGGTCCTGGGGGCGCTTGGGACCGGCGACACTGGGCTCAACGCTGCTGAGATCCAGTTCGAGGATGGCGGAGTACTCGGCCTGCGGCGTCTGCTCATCGTGGAAGAGGCCCTGGGCCTTGAAATAGGCCTCGACCAGGGCGACGCGCTCGGGGGAGCGGCCAGAGAAGCGCAGGTAGCGCAGCGTCTCGGCGTCGACCGGGAAGATGCCGCAGGTGGCGCCATACTCTGGGGCCATATTGGCGATCGTCGCCCGGTCGGCGAGGGGCAGCGCGGCGAGGCCGGGGCCGAAGAACTCGACGAACTTGCCGACCACGCCCTGCTGGCGCAGCATCTGGGTGACGGTAAGCACCAGGTCGGTGGCAGTCGCGCCCTCGGGCAGGGCGCCGGTGAGTCTGAAGCCGACCACCTGGGGGATGAGCATCGAGACCGGCTGGCCGAGCATGGCCGCCTCGGCCTCGATCCCGCCCACGCCCCAGCCGAGCACGCCAAGGCCATTGATCATCGTCGTGTGGCTATCGGTGCCGACCAGCGTGTCGGGGTAGGCCTGCACCGGGCCGGTTGCGCGCGGGTTCTCATCGCTGGTAAAGACGACGCGCGCCAGGTACTCCAGGTTAACCTGGTGGACAATGCCATTGCCCGGGGGCACGACCTTAAAGTTCTGAAAGGCGGTCTGGCCCCAGCGGAGGAAGGCGTAGCGCTCCTTATTGCGCTCGAACTCCAGGTCGCGGTTGATCAGCAGGGCGGCCTCGGAGCCATAGGCATCGACCTGCACCGAGTGGTCGATGACCAGTTCAACCGGCTGCAACGGATTGATCAGGCCAGGATCACCGCCCATCGCAGCCATGGCATCGCGCATCGCGGCGAGATCGACCACGCAGGGCACGCCGGTGAAATCCTGGAGGATGACGCGAGCGGGGGTAAAGGCAACCTCCCGATCGGGCTCGGCCTGCGGATCCCAGCGGGCGAGGGCCAGCACATCATCGGTGGTGACGGTGCGGCCATTCTCGGTGCGCAGCAGATTCTCGAGCAGAATGCGCAAACTGAAGGGCAGGCGATCCAGATTGACCCCGTGCTGCGCCAGCGCCGCCAGGCGATAGATCTCATACTCCTTGTCGCCGACGCGCAGCGTGGATCGGGCGCCAAAACTGTTGTTCATATGGCTCTCCTGTGCAAAACGGGCCAATCTGCTCAGAATATGCCGAAGCAGCGTGCGTGGTCAGGCGAGCCTGATTATAACACGCCGGAACGCGGGGCGCACGGCCACTACGCAGCGCGTCAAAAGCAATGCGAAAGCGATGCAAAGGATGGGCAAGTGCGTGGAATTATATTGATTATGGTGCCTTACAACTCGGGCCCGTCGCGTTGTCCGCTACGCTCGGCGCGCAGCAGTTCCATGAGCCTGGTCATGAAGCGCAGGTTATGAATGGTGGCCAGGCGCAGGAACAGCGTCTCGCCGGCCCGGTGCAGGTGCTGGAGGTAGCCCAGGGCATAGTGGCGGCAGGTATAACAATCGCAGCCGGGGAAGATCGACCCACTGGCCTTGATATGTTTGCGATCCGCGACATAGACCAGGTCGAACCAGTGGCCGGCAAGGCGGAAACCGGGGGCCGCCGGGTCGGCGGTGAAGGCATAGAGGCGACCGCTGCGGGCGTCGCGGGTCGGCAGGGCGCTGTCGAAGAGCTGGTAGCCCATACGCGCGCAGGCGACGACGCTCGCGGGGTGGCCGACGCCAAGCGCGTGCATGGGCAGGTGAGGCGGGATGCAGGCCCGGGTGAAGGCCAGCAGTTCGTGCAGCAGGTTGCCGTGTGCATCGAGCGGCCAGCCGCCAAAGCCGAAGCCATCGAAGCCGATCGCCAGCAGGGCCTCGGCACAGTGGCGGCGCAGCTCCAGGTCGCCGCCGCCCTGCACCACACTGAAGAGCAACGGGCGCGCATCGCCCATGCGCCGCTGGCGTAGCTGGCGGTCGAACTCGTCGCGGCAGCGCCGGGCCCAGCGGATGGTGCGCTCGACCGAGCGCCGCTGTTCGGCCTCGCTGTCGTCCACGTGCGTGCAGTCGTCAAGGCAGATGACAACATCGGCACCAAAGGCCAGCTGGAGCTGGATACTCTTCTCAGGGGTGAGCTGGAGCTTGCGCTCGGCACCCTCGGGAAGAAAGCTGATCCCGGCATCACTGATACGGCCCGCCGCCGGGTTTTGCCGGATCAGCGAATAAGCCTGAAAACCACCTGAATCAGTAATGATCGGCCGATCCCAGGCTGCCATGGCATGCAACCCACCCAGCGCTTTCACCGTCGAATTACCTGGACGCTGTGCTAGATGAAAGACATTCATCACCAGCGCCTCGATGCCCGCCTCACGCAGATCGCGGGCGTCGGTGGCCCGGACCACACCATAGGTTGCATCGGGGAGAAAGGCCGGGAGGGCGAGGGGGCCGTGGTTCAGTATCAGGGAGGTAGGCATAGTGTAGGTGTGGCGCAGTATATGTGCGTCTTTTTGCGATTGACTGTCGCACTGTTTTGTTGTGCAAAACAGAGTTTTGTTGTACAATGGCCCACAATCTTCTGGTAGCCGTCACAATCCACGGAGCGCGTCGTTCGCTGGCATGGTGATATGCGGAAATTGTGCCGATGAACGTTCTGTTATACCCGGTGCATGCCCGCAATGTGCGCCGAGATGCGCCGGGGGGCTGGCGGCTCAGCAGGTTTTCAGGATGTCGTACTCCACTGTACACGCCGTGGTGTTCATAGCTCAGGAGGGCCCCGCACATGGTTGATCTCAAGAAGTATACGCTCGATGTGGATCTCAAACAGGGGGTAGTCCCGATTTCGAAGGCAGCCTCGTCGCTTGCCGCGCTGATCAAGCGCTCACGCGCCAATCATCAGCCAATTATCGTTACCCAGAAGGGCTACCCCACCGGCGTGATCCTCGATGTCGAGCTGTTCACCGCGCTGCGCCAGCTGGCCGATCTCCATCTCCAGCAGGAGGAGGAGGCGCTGCAGGACAGGACGGACGCGGCGGCTTCCGAGGGCTAGCGCGCAACTGACAGATACCTGCGGGCACGGGGCGCCCCCCGTGCCCTTTTTTGCCATTGATGGCACGTGCGCGCCTGATGGTAGCAGTATACCCCAGGCTGGCGGCCCCGGCGCGACGGCGGGCGCGCGGGTGGGGCGGAACATCTTGCACGCTTCCCCTCGCCCGGCAGTTGATTAGTCTGTCAACGAAGTTTCCTGCTATTCCGCTCGCTCTGTCATAACGCCCCCCTTAACGCCGTCCAGCGGGAGAATGGCCTGCTGCTCAGCGCGCAACTGGAACGGGATGCTGGCCCGGGTCTCCCCAACATGGAAGATCGCGGGGTGATCAAGAACGTGTCGATCACCCGCGACCACGTTCGCCGCGCCCAATCCAACATCCGCTGCCCTGCTGGTCGCGCCTGGCTGGTATGATACACGGGGTAGGGTCTATCCTCAGGGTGCGGAGAGGATCGCCGCCCACTTCCCGGCGCGCTCCGCCGCTGACGCAGTACAGGTACGGACATTCGCATGCTTTCTGCGCTTCTGGTCTTTCTGGCTGGACTGCTGCTCGGCACGCTGCTCAACGTGCTGATCATCCGGCTCCCCCGCGAGCGGCGCCTGCTCGGCTGGCCGCGTTGTACCCGCACCGCTGAGCCGCTGGCCCTCTGGCAGCTGATCCCGCTGGCGGGCTGGCTGCTGCAACGGGGTCGCGCCAGCGATGGTCGCCCACTGCACTGGATCTACCCGCTGGTCGAGCTGATCAGCGGGTTGAGCCTGCTGCGCCTCTACCAGCTCTACGGCCTCAGCCCGGCCTTCTTCTATCTCGCCTTTGTCTGCGCCGTGCTGATCGTCACCGGGGCGATCGACTGGCTGCACCGCTTCATCTACACCTTCGTCATTCTTGGCGCGGCGCTGGTGGCGATCATCGCCGGGCCCCTGGTCGGCCTGAACTGGGTCAACGTCGTGCTCGGTGCGCTCATCGGCGGATTCTGCTTCGCCCTCTTCTACCTCGTTGCGCGCGTGCTCTTCCCCGGCCCCGGCGTGCCCTTCGGCCTGGGCGATGTCTACCTGGCGATCTTCATCGGCGCTGCGGTGGGATTGCTCAACCTGGCCCCGGCGCTGTTCTACGGCATGCTCATGGCTGGTATCGTCTCGGCGGGCATCCTGATCGCGCGGCGGACCGGTCGTCCCACCCCGACCTACATCGCCTACGGCACCTACCTCTGCCTGGGCACCATCCTCTTCATCGCCATGGGCGGGATGGGGTAGAATCGCGTGGTAAGATGGGAGGCGTTCAGCCCCGGCGGAGTGAGCCGCAACGAGGTGGAATGCACGCCGATGAGCAAGCGCACGGAGCGGACCATTGGCCGGGTTGCCGAGCAGCTCGGAGGGCGGCTTGGCCTGAGCCAGCGGCGTTGGGAGAAGGTGCTGGAGATCCTCGCGGCGCTCGCGCTCTCGCTGGCCGCGCTGGCCACCTCGTGGAGCGGCTACCAGGCCAGCCGCTGGGGCGGCTTGATGGCGATCCGCTTCAACCAGGCCAGTGCGCTGCGCATTGAGGCGTCGCGTGCCGCGGACCTGGCCAACCAGCAAACCCAGATCGACGTTGCGCTCTTCGCCGGCTGGATCGAGGCGATCGCCACCCAGAACCAGCCGTTGGCCGACTTCTATCGGGCGCGGTTCCGTGCCGAATTCGCGCCGGCGTTTGCGGCCTGGCTCGCCAGCCAACCTCTGGAGAATCCGGCGGCAGCCGCGAGCCCGTTTGAACTGGCCGACTATCGCCTCGCTGCCGCCGAACGCTCCCGGCAGTTGACGCAGCAAGCTGAGGTGCTCTTCAGCCAGGGCGTCGACGCCAACGCCAACGCTGACCGCTATGTGCTCAATTCGGTCATCCTGGCCATGGTGCTCTTCTTCAGCGCGCTGATCGCGCGCTTCGAGAGCTTCCTGGTGCGCAGCGTATTGCTCGCCACCGCGCTTGCCCTGCTCGGCCTCGGGCTGGTCAATCTCGTGCGCTACCCGATCTTCTGATGGGGTACCCCGATTGGTCGGGGCTGTGTCCCCACCAGGCGATATGCAAGCAACCACCATCTATCTGGTCCGCCACGCCCACGCCATCACTGCGCCCGGTGAGAAACGGGCGCTCTCGCCGCAGGGCCGCGCCGGCGCCGAGCACGTGGCCGCCCTGCTGCGCGAACGCCCGATCGTGGCGATTTACAGCAGCCCCTCGCGGCGTGTGCGGCAGACGCTGAAGCCGCTGGCCCAGGCGCTGGGCCTTGCTATCGAGGAGCACGACGAACTCCGCGAGCCCGGACACAGCGCGGCGCCCGACGCCGAGGCGCAACGCCGCGCTGTCGCGCTGATCACAACCCTGGCGCACCGCCACGCCGGCCAGCAGATCGCCGTCGGCACCCACGGCAATCTGCTGGCCCTGATCCTCCAGCACTACGACCCGACGCTCGACACCACCGTCCAGCAGCGGCTCAGCCTGCCTGACCTCTACCAGCTTACGCTTGGCGAGGGCGCGCATCTCACCCGGCTGTGGGACGCCGGCGATCGCTTTGCGATGCCGTAGGCTGATTATTCCTGGGAGCGAGGGCGTCCCGCCCTCGTCAGCGTTCGCAGGCACGATGCCCTCGCTCCCAGGCGTGTACCTGACGCCGCCCCGCGAGACGATTGACGGCGCCCTGCCGCCGCATCAGCACGCCACGATCAGCCCCCGGCCACGGCGGGGAACACATCGATCGTATCGCCTGCCGCGATCACCGATTGCATGCCTTCGCTGAGGAAGGGCGCGTCGCGCCCGTTCACGAAGACGTGCACGTGGCGGTAGAGCTCGCCGTCGGCGTCGAGCAGCTGGGCCCGCAACGGCGGCCAGCGCTCAACCAGGGCATCCACTAGCTCGCGGACCGTCACACCAGCGGGCAGATCAAGCTCGACCGTGCGCCCGCCGACGATCGGGCGCAGGGTGGCATAGAAGTTGACTTTCATTGTCACTCAATAGCAGAACTGCGAGAAGCCGATGGTATAATTTTACCATCGCCTGACCGTAAGGAGTAACCATGCCGGAGCTGTTTCAGGTCGTGACGACGGCCGAGGCCAATGCGCGCCTCGCCGGCCACCTTGCGCCGCTCGGGCGGGTTGAGACGCTGCCGCTCGACGCCGCGCTGGATCGGGTGCTGGCCGTGGCGTTGCACGCGCCCGGGAACCTGCCGGCCTTCCCCCGCTCGACGATGGACGGCTTCGCCGTGCGCGCCGCCGACACTTACGGCGCCAGCGAGGGTCTGCCCGCCTATCTCACCCTCTGCGGCGAGGTGCCGATGGGCCGCGCCGCCGAGCTCACGGTGGGCGCGGGCCAGGCCGCCCGCATCCACACCGGCGGGATGCTGCCGCCCGGCAGCGACGCGGTGGTGATGATCGAGCATACCCAGGCGCTCGATGCGGCGCTGATCGAGGTGGTGCGCCCGGTGGCCGTCGGCGAGAATGTCATCCCGGTGGGCGAAGATGTGCGTCTCGGCGAACTGCTGCTGCCCCGTGGTCATCGCCTGCGCCCGCAGGACCTGGGCGGCCTCGCCGCCCTCGGCATGGTTGAGCTCCCCGTGGTGGCTCGCCCCCGTGTGGCCATCCTCGCCTCGGGCGACGAGGTGGTGCCCGCCGAGGCAACGCCCGGACCGGGGCAGGTGCGCGACATCAACAGCCACACTATTGCCGCCCTCGTCCAACGGGCCGGCGGCGAGCCGCAGCGCTGCGGCATCGCCCCTGACGATGCCACGGCGCTGGAGCGGATGGCCCGCGCGGCGCTCGACACCGTCGATGCGCTGATCATCTCGGCCGGCAGTTCGGTCAGCACGCGCGATATGACGGCGGCGGTGATCGGCTCGCTCGGCGCACCGGGTGTCCTGGTCCACGGCGTGGCCATCCAGCCCGGCAAGCCCACCATGCTGGCGATGGCCGGCAACCGCCCGGTGTTCGGGCTGCCCGGCAACCCCGTCTCAACCATGATCGCCTTTGAGCTGTTCGTCGCCCCGGCGCTGCAGCGCCTGCTCGGCGCCGGCCCGCGCGACCTGACGCTGAGCCAGGCGCGCCTGGCGCGCAACATCGCCTCGCGCACCGGCCGCGAGGACTTTGTGCCCGTGCGCCTGGAGCAGCGCGACGGTGAACTCTGGGCCGACCCGG
>DAOUBZ010000297.1:0-3373 GCA_034432515.1 Chloroflexaceae bacterium
CCGGTGGCGATCGAGGAGGGCCTGCGCTTCGCCATCCGCGAGGGCGGACGCACCGTCGGCGCTGGCGTCGTCACCAAGATCACCGAGTAGCCCCGTTTTGGATTGTGGCGGGTGGATGCTGGCGCGCCCGGCCTCCTCAGGTGGCACGTCAGCATCCACCACCACAATCGCAAATAGGAACCGAGCGATGGCCGTGGCCAAAGATACCAAGGAACAGCAGGAAAACGTGATCGTGCGCAGGTTCCGTGAGACGCGGAGCGAACTGCGCAAGGTTGTCTGGCCGACACGCGAAGAAACGATCCGCCTGACGATCGTTGTGATCACGATCTCGGTGATTATCGGACTGATCCTGTTCGTCGGCGACTCGCTCTTCCTGTTCCTCTATACCACCCTGGTTGATCTCGTCTCGTAGGATCAATGAACGTCCCGGAGCGAAGCGTGACCGAGGAAGAGAAAACTAAAGCACCGGCCGAGAAGACTGATGATCGTCGCTGGTATGTGATCCACACATACTCCGGCTACGAGAATAAGGTCAAGCAGAATCTGGAGCATCGCATCGACTCGATGGAGATGCACGACCAGATCTTCCGCGTGATCGTGCCGACGGAAGAAGAGATCGAGATTAAGAATGGCCAGCGGCGCACGGTCAATAAGAAGATCTACCCTGGCTATGTGCTGGTGCAGATGCGCCTGAATGACGATTCCTGGTATGTGGTTCGCAATACGCCGGGCGTTACCAGTTTCGTCGGCCACGGCAATAAGCCCACACCGCTCGAGGATGAGGAAGTTAAGACCATCCTCAAGCAGATGGAGGGCGAGGCGCCCAAGGTGCGCGTGTCGTACCAGAAGGGCCAGGCTGTCAAGATCATCGACGGCCCCTTCACCGATTTCGAGGGTGTCGTCGACGCCATCGACCACGAGCGCGGCCGCGTGCGGGTGCTGGTGTCGTTCTTCGGGCGCGAGGCGCCCGTCGAGCTCGATTTCCTCCAGGTGACACGCCTGGTTGATTAGTTCGTCTTAGCGGAGAAGTGTTGTGGCGAAGAAACTCGTCGGCGTTGTCAAACTCCAGTTGCCGGCTGGCAAGGCTACCCCGGCGCCGCCCGTGGGTCCGGCCCTCGGCCAGTATGGCATCAATATCATGGGCTTCGTCAAGGAGTATAACGAGAAATCGGCCGCCCAGGCCGGCAGTATCGTTCCGGTCGAGATCTCGATCTTTAGCGACCGCTCCTTCAGCGTCAAGCTGCTGACCCCGCCCGCTGCCGACCTGCTGCGCAAGGCTGCCGGCGCCCAGAAGGGCTCCGGGACACCCAATCGCACCGTGGCCGGCCAGATCACCCGCGCACAGTTGCGCCAGATCGCCCAGCAGAAGTTGCCCGATATGAATGCCCTTGATGTCGAGGGCGCCGAGAAGATTATCGCCGGCACCGCGCGCAGTATGGGCATCAAGATCGTCGATTAGCGCGGCGCCCGCATCGGGCGCCCCCAGCGGTGGGAGGGCCGGCTGGCCCGTCATGACCACCAGGAGCAACCACCTATGGCCAGGCATGGCAAGAAGTATCGCGAGGCGGCACAGAAGGTCGACCAGGATCGGCTCTACTCGCCTGAGGAGGCGATTGCGCTGGTCAAAGAGACCTCGTATGTCGCGTTCGATCCGACCGTTGAGGTCCACCTGCGGCTCGGCATCGATCCGCGACACGCCGATCAGAATATCCGCACGACCGTGGCGCTGCCCCACGGCACCGGGAAGCGCGTGCGCGTGCTGGTCTTCGCCCAGGGCGAGGCGGTCCAGGCTTCCCTGGATGCCGGCGCCGATTTCGCTGGTAGCGATGAACTGATCGCCCGCATCGACAAGGAGAATTTCTTCGATTTCGATGTGGCGATCGCGACGCCCGATATGATGGGCAAGGTCGGCCGGATCGGGCGCAAGCTCGGGCCCCGCGGCCTTATGCCCAATCCGAAGAGCGGCACGATCGTGCCGGCTGAGGATCTGCCGCGTACCATCCGTGAGGTTAAGGGCGGTCGCGTCGAGTTCCGTAACGATAAGACCGGCATCCTTCACGTGGCGATCGGCAAGCTTAGCTTTCCGCCCGATCAACTTCGCGCAAACTTCGTCGCCCTGATGGACGCCGTCAAGGCGGCTAAGCCCAGTGGTGCCAAAGGCACCTACGTTCGCAGCGTCACTATGACCAGCACGATGGGCCCCGGCATTCCCGTCAATCCGGCCCTGGCCCAGAGCGTCACTGCGTAGGACCGTGCTCGGGCAATTGCCCCGTAAGACCGAAGCAGTGGCCGTGCCAGTGCTGCCCAGCACCGTACGAGCCGTGGTATAGTAAGGCCGAAGCAATGGCACGGCCAACTGCTTCGGCCCAACATCGTACGAACTGTGGTATAATCCTTTCCAATCGCATAGTCCCTACCCCAGACAGCTCGGTGGGCAATGCCCTTAATGGCCCGCAGGCCGCCAGCCGAGGTAGACCCGAGTCGATCCGTGCAGGCGAAGACCTGCCTGTCGAATGGTGTGCGCACTCCGTGCGCCTTCACCCTTGCGGTCGCTGTGTCTGGGGACACGGCGACCGTTTCGTTTCTAGTGCGTCGGGCTCGTGCCCCCGACGCTTACCGTGACCAGTACAGGGAAAGGGGGTGAGTACGTGCCAACCCAGCGCAAGATCGACATTGTCAGCGAGCTAACCGAGAAGATGGAACGCTCCCAGCTGGCAGTGGTGGCCGACTATCGCGGCTTCAGTGTGGCCGAACTGAGCCAACTGCGCGCCCGGCTGCGCGAGAGCGGCGCCGAGATCGTTGTCGCCAAGAATACGCTGCTGCGCCTGGCGGCCCGCAATACCGGCCGCGAGCCGCTCGAGAGCTTCCTCGAAGGGCCTACCGCCGTGGCCTTCGGCTACGAGGATGTCGCGAAGGTCGCCAAAGTGCTGCTCGATGCCAGCAAGGCCACGCCCAAGGCGCTCAAGGTCAAGGGCGGAATGCTCGGCACCAGCCAGCTGCAGGCCGATGGCCTCGAGGCGGTGACCAGGCTGCCCTCGCGCGAGCAGGCTCTGGCCCAGGTGGTCGGCGGCATCGCGGCGCCGGTGGCCGGCGTGGTCGGGGTGATCAATGCGGCGATCACCAATGTCGCCCTGGTCATCCAGGCCCGCATCGACCAGCTGCAGCCCGCCGGCGAGAGTGCGGCATAACCCAATGTCCACTGCCCGCCTCGGGCAGCAACCGTCACGGTGCGCAACGTCGCGCCGCAATACCAGGCATTCGTATCACAGGCTAAGACAACAACGAGGGTTGTCATTCCGAGCCCTTCGCGGAGGTTCCCCTGAGCCCTTCGGCGGAGGTTACCCTGAGCGAAGCGAAGGGCTCAGGGGAACCT
>DAOUBZ010000298.1:0-3836 GCA_034432515.1 Chloroflexaceae bacterium
CAGCACGCTCAGCACCCACGCCGCGCCCCGGGGCACTGGCGGCAGCGCAGCCCGGCGCCGCAGCATGGCGCTGGGACGGAACCACCGGCCAGCCGGTGGCCGTGCCCGCCGACCTGGTGCTGCCCGCGCATCCCCTCAGGGTCGCTGCCGACCTGCGCGGCGATGGCCGCCCACTGTGGGCCGAGCTCGATGCGGCAGGTGTGGTCACCCTGCGCGACGGCCCAGAGCGCGACGCGCCGGTGGTCTGGCGCAACGAGCACCCGGCCTGGCGCTTCACCAGGGTCCTGGCCGGCGACCCGAACGACGACGGGCGGATCGAGTTGCTGCTACTGCTCTGGCAGCCCGACGAAAGTGGCGCGCTGCGTTCCCAGCCCTACCTGCTGGGCTGGCGCGGCGGGCGCTTCCAGGTGATCTGGGGTGGTTCGGCCACAACGCCGCCGATGCAGGACCTGGCCTGGGCCGACCTGGACACTGACGGGCGCGGCGAACTGGTGGTGCTGGAGGGGGGGATAGCGCCCGGTGACCCGGGCGAGCACGTCTCGCTCTGGCGCTGGCACGGCTGGGGCTTTGAGCTTATCTGGCGCTCGCCGCCGGGCCGCTGGTGCGCCGTGGCGCGTGACGACCTGGATGGCGATGGGGGGCGGGAGATTGTCGCTGGCAGCTGCGCCGTAGACAGGCCCGGTTCCCCGAACTATAATTGAGCTGTTGGCACGAGCAAGGAGGTGCGTTCATGGCAGATTCGCGAGACTATGGGACGACTGGCCGCGCGAGCGAGGACCTGGTGGACGCAGCTGGCGTGCTTGGCGCCAGCGTCGCCCGGCTAGGCATTGCGGCGGTGGGCTGGCCGCTCTACCTGCTTCCGCCGCGGGCCCGCCACGATGCGATCGATGCAACCACCGACCTGTTCAGCGCCGTTGGCGCGCTGCACCTGAGCTTCGCGCGGGCGGCGATCCGCGGCGTGCAGGCAGCGACGCGCGAACTCAACCGGGTCGTGGCCGAGGAGAACGAGCCGGCTGAGCCCAGGTCGTAGTAGCGCGCGCCAGGAGGGCCGAAGCATTGGCGTAACCAGTGCTGCGGCCCTCCTAGTGGCGTGGCACCCTGAAGATGATGTGTGGTGCTCCTGGTGCGGACGCAGCACGCTGCGTCCGTCCGTTCCTCAGGATTGACGTGTCACGCCACTAGCGCGGTGGAGCACAGGGCGGCGGGGCCTGAAGCCAGGGGACAAACTCAATGTTGACGCCCACCGAGTCGCCGCGACCGTCGACATTGCGCTCGGGGTCGTAGGGGCCTGATGGGTCGCCCCACCAGTTGTTGCGCATATCGAGCTTAATCTCGCTGGTGGCGCCGCGGCCAAGGCCGAAGCGCAGGTAGATCGGAATGATCGGCGGCGTATGCTCGTCGATGTAGTTCTGCTCGACGCGCAACTCCATAGGCAGAGCGCCGTTGGGCGCCACCTGCTCAGTCATCGTGCGTAGCCCGAAGCCCTGATCGGCACCGACGAGTGTATTGCAGACCACGGTGCCCCTGAGCGGCCCATTGGTGGTGAGCTGCAGATTGGGCGCGCCGCCGCGGATCAAGTTGCCGTCGATGGCCAGGTTCAGCGTATCGAAGCTGCTGCTACTGTTGACACGCACCTGCGGCGAACCATCGCTGAGGCGGTTGCCGCCGAAGCGGTTGCCGGTAAGCGTCACGAAGTTGCCACGAGCGTAGCTGGCCTCCAGGGCCGCGCCGAAGGGCATATCGTTGCCGGCCACCTCACTGTCGCGCATCTCCAGCCGGCTATCGGTCGTCAGGATGGCGCCGCCGTTATCGGTGAAGCGGCTATTGCGCACCACGAGCTCGCTGCGGTCCACGGCCATCACCGTACCGCCGATGCCGCCGCCGCGCACCTCGCTGTGCTCGAGCACGACAAAGCTGTTCGGCCGCCCGAAGATGCCGCTCCAGCGCGCGCCGCTGCTGCCCACGAAGCGCACGGGCTGGCCGGGCTGGCCCAGGGCGAGCAGCCGACCACCATCGACATAGATCGACACGCCCGGGTCAAGGCGCACCTCGACCCCAGGTTCGATGATCAGCTCGGCGCCGGGGGCGATCTGCAGGTCACGCCTCAGCACGATCGGGCTCTGACCGGCGGACCAGCGCACATTGCCGCGCAGCACGTCGGCTGGGGGCGGCGGTGGTGGCGGCGGAGTGGTCGGCGTGGCCGGCGGCGCGGTGGGCGAGGCTTCAAGCTCCAGGTCGTCAGGGGGCGTTCCCGTTGGCAGCGGCTGGACGGGCGGGGCCACCGTTGGCTGGATTGCCACTGGGGGTGCGCTGGTGGGCGGCGGCGCCACGGTTGGCTGGATCACCGTCGGGTTGAAGGTCGGCACGGGTGGGGGCGTGCCTTCGCCAACCGGGCCAGGATAGGCCTCTGTGGTTGCCGTGGCCGGTGGTGACGGGGCAAGCTCACTGCCGGCGCTGGTCGGCGAAGGCTCGGCCCCCGGGGCGCCGGTGGCGATCGTGCCTGGCTGCTGGGTCGTCGTGATGATGCCGCCGGCACCGGGGCCGGGGTAGGCAACCTCCGGGCCAGGGGTAGCCACCCCGGCTGGTGTGCTGACCGGGTAGGGTTCGCCGGCAGGGCCGGTAGCGGCCACGGCGTTGGTGGCGGTAGCGCCAGGCTGGCCCACGTTCGTCCCGGTGTTGGGGGTGAACAGGAACGTCAGCGCAACGGCGACAATGAGAAACGTAAGCGCGCCGAGCAGAAGCAGCGTATCGCGGCTGATGCGACCCTCTGAGGTAGGCTCGGGCGGCTGCCGGTCATCCTGGGTCACAGAGCGAACCTCCCCGTGGCGGACGGAAACCGTGCGCAGTGTACCACGGTGAGCCGTGTGCTGCAATGGGCGCCACGCGCGGGGGGCTCAGTTGATCGTCTCGACGCTGTTGGTACAGAGGTAGATCACCCGTTCGCCGATGTTGGTGGCCCGGTCGGCGCTCCGCTCAACGGCGTGGACCACGTCGAGCATGTCGATCGTTGCCTCGATCAGGTTGGGATCGGCGTACACCGCGGCGATCAACTGGTCGCGAAGCTGGTCCTCGAGCGCATCGACTCGTTCGTCGCTGGCGGTGAGGCTGTGGGCCAGTTCGACATCCTGGCGCAGGAAGGCCTCCAGGCTGGTGTTGACCATCTGCAGGGCCAGGTTGGCCATCTCGATCAACTGAGGTGGAGCGGTGATTAGCGCCGGGCGCCGGGTAGCGCGCCGCACCCGCTTGGCAATGCTGTTGGCGTAGTCGCCAATCCGCTCGAGTTCGCCTGCGATTGCGGTCACTACCGTGATCAGCCGCAGGTCGCTGGCCACGATCGGCTGCTGGGTGGCGAGCAGGTGGATCGTCCGCTCTTCGAGGTTGCGCCAGGCCTCGTCGATCTGCCGGTCGGCGCTCATAATCTGGGCTGCCGCGGTGACGTCCCAGGTCTCAAGGGTATGGATGACACGGAGCAGCGCCTGCTCGACCATGCTGCCCATCCGTAGCAGGTCCTCGCGCAGGCTGCCGATCTGACGCGCGTAGCGTTCGCGGATCATTTGTTACCTCGTGACTATCCCGAGGACTGATTTACGCCCGCGCTCAGGATACCACAGTTCGCCGGCTGGTGGCGATGGGAAACGTAGCGATCCAGAGCTGATGCAGCGTCCGCTTCCCGCGGTGGGGTGTGGGGCGGCAACGCTGCCCCACAAACGGGGGCCGGGGCTCTCTCAGGGGTAGGTTTTTTGGCGGATGGCGTCCTGATGCGCTGCGTGCCCTCACCCCCTCTCCCGGCCTGGGAGAGGGGGTATGTTGTCGGCGTTGCGATGCGCCAGCGGAGC
>DAOUBZ010000299.1:0-5422 GCA_034432515.1 Chloroflexaceae bacterium
GCGCAGCCACTGCTTCGGCCGTACGGGGCCGGAGCCAACCCGGCAGCTGCGCTCGAAGGGAGGGCTACCCCACCAGCTTGGCCTGCAGTTGCCGGTTCGAGGGCTCGACCAGCACCGCACCGTCGGGAAAGACAATCGTCGGAACGCTGCAGAAGCCGTTGTTGACCTGCACGACATACGCGGCCGCCGCCGCGTCCTCCTCGATGTTGACGTACTGATAGGGGACGCCATGCTGCTCGAGCACGCGCTGAGCGCGCCGGCAGTCGGGGCACCAGCTGGTGCCGTACATCACAATTGGTTGCTGGTTGCTCATAGCCTTCGCTGTTGTGACTCTTCACCAATACCCCCGGAGGGTATTATACCCGGATCACGCCCATCACGCGAGCGTTGGCCCAGCGAACGTACACTGTTTGCAATCGCTTTGTACAGGGTGAGCAGTTTGACAGCCATCTGATGCCTATGCTACCATAGCTAGCGCGACAGCCCGTATCGCGCCGTGTCGGTGCGCGAAACACCCACCACCCCGGTCACCGTTGACCAGGCCTACTCCAGGTTCTGGTTTCTATCATAGTGTGTTTCCACGATCGCTCGAGGGCTATCCAGGAGCTGATTCAGCATGAAACTGCACGAGTACCAGGCCCGCGATCTGCTCGCGACGTACGGCATCCCGGTTACCCGTGGCGGCGTCGCGACGACCCCGGCGGAGGTGCGGGCCGTTGCCGAGCAGATCGGCGGGCCCGTGGTGGTCAAGGCGCAGGTCTTTGTTGGTGGTCGGGGCAAAGCCGGTGGTGTGAAACTCGCCGAGACACCCGAACAGGCTGAGCAGGTGGGCAGCCAGATCCTCGGCATGACGATCAAGGGCCTCACCGTCGAGAAGGTGCTGGTCGCCGAAGCGATCACCTACAGCAAGGAGATCTATCTCAGCGCCATCCTCGACCGGGCCGCTAAACGGGTGACGATGATCGCCTCCGCCGAAGGCGGCGTCGAGATCGAGGAGGTTGCCCGCACCAACCCCGACGCAATCATCAAGATTCCCGCCCATCCGCACCTTGGCCTGAAAGACTATCAGGCCCGCGAACTCGCCTTCGGCATCGGCCTGAGCGATGGCAAACAGGCCCGCCAGTTCGCCCAGATCGCCTCGGCCCTCTACAAGGTCTTCGTCGAGAACGATGCTTCGCTCGCCGAGATCAACCCGCTGGTGATCCGTGCTGATGGCTCACTCCAGGCCCTGGACTCGAAAGTGCTCCTCGATGATAGCGCGCTCTTCCGCCACCCCGACCTGGCGGCGCTCCACGATGCCTCCGAAGAACCCGAGGCCGAGCAGCGCGCCCGTGCGGCCGATATTACCTTCATCAAGCTTGATGGCAGCATCGGCTGTATGGTTAACGGCGCCGGGCTGGCTATGGCGACGATGGACGTCGTGAAGCTCTATGGCGGTGAGCCCGCGAACTTCCTCGACATCGGCGGCGGCGCCGGCAAAGAGAAGGTTAAGGCCGCACTGCAGATCATCCTCGCCGATCCCAATGTCAAGGCCGTGATGTTCAACATCTTCGGTGGGATCACGCGCGTCGATGAGGTCGCCCGCGGCATCATTGCGGCCCTCGAAGAGGTGCAGACCGATGTGCCGATGATCGCCCGCCTGACCGGCACTAATGAAGAGGAGGGCCGGCGCCTCCTGGCCGCGTCACGCCTCATCCCGGCCGCAACCCTGGCGGAGGCTGCCCAGAAGGCCGTCGCCGCTGCTCAGGGCGCCTGAAGCTTTGCCCTGCTCCATCCGCTGGCCCGGGGCACGCCAACGACGGCGCACCCGTCACCGCTGCCCCTGGGCCAGTTCGTATGCTCACACGGCGAACAGCCTGTGCGATCCGTAGATTTGTCGCAGCGTCGTCGCCAACGGACTGCAGATGGTCGCTGTATGTGAGGACAGATCAATGACCAAGCGCGCGCTCATCACCGGGATTACCGGCCAGGACGGGAGTTACCTGGCTGAGTTTCTCTTGAGCCAGGGGTACGAGGTGATCGGTATGGTGCGCCGTACCAGTACCGTGAACTTCGAACGGATCAAACACTTCCAGGATCGGGTTACCCTGGTTACCGGCGATCTCGCCGATGAGGTCTCGCTGATCTCGATCCTCCGTGAACACCGCCCGAGCGAGGTCTACAACCTCGCTGCCCAGTCTTTCGTCCAGACCTCCTGGGCCCAGCCGGTCTTCACCGGCGAAACAACCGCCCTTGGTGTCACCCGCATGCTCGACGCCGTGCGCATCGTTGACCCGGCGATCCGATTCTACCAGGCCAGCAGTAGCGAGATGTTCGGCAAGGTCGTTGAGGTACCCCAGACCGAACGGACGCCCTTCTACCCGCGGAGTCCCTACGGCGTGGCGAAGGTCTACGGGCACTGGATCACGGTCAACTACCGTGAGAGCTACGATATGTTCGCCTGCTCGGGCATCCTCTTCAACCATGAGTGCGTGAGCGAGACGACCCCGCTGATTGTGCGCCAGCACGGCCACCTCACTATCGTCACCCCCGGCGAACTCGTCTCCCTGCGCCGCACGGGCCCCGGTCAGCAGAGCTTTACACCCGCCGGGCTCGAGATCTGGGACGGCACGGCCTGGACGCCGATCACCGCAATCACCGCCACGCGCCGCCGGCCCCATGATCCCGATCACACCTTGCTCACCTTCCAGACGCGGGGCGGCAGCGTGACCGTGACCGCCCACCACCATATGCTCGATGCCGCGCACGAGGTACGGGTGGCGCGCACGCTCAAGGCCGGTGATGCGCTGGCCCTGGCTCCCGGCCTCCCGCCCGCACCGCATTGGGCCGCCGTTAGCCCCGAACTGGCTGAACTCACGGGCCTGCTCGCCGCCAGTGGCGATCTTTCCGCAACCGGCAGCATCCAGGTGGCCAGCACCGATCACGATCTGCTCGACCGCATCGCCAGCCTCTGGTCGCGGCTGTTCCTGGGGAGCAGTACGACGACCGTGACGCCCGCCGGCTGGCCGGACGAGCCGCCTGCCCGCCAGCTTACCCTGAGCGGCGATCCGCTGATTGGGCGCTGGCTGCACCAACAACTCGTTGCCGCCAATGGCCACCGGCGCGTGCCACCGCTGGTGCTCAATGCCGGTCGTGAGGCCCGCCAGGCTTTCCTGGCCGGCTACCATGCCGCCAGCGGGCCCGGAGCGGCGCCCGGCGATGGTATCACCACCACCAGCCCCCTGCTCGCCCAGGGCTTCGTCTGGCTCTACGCCGACCAGGGCCGTCAATGCGCGGTCGCGGTTGAGCCCTGTGGCGAGTACAACCGCTACCAGCTTACCCTCACCACCGCGCACCCGGGCCAGCAAGCCTCCAGACCAGACGCCACCATCCGGCGGATCGCCACGGCGCCCGCCGCCGATGAGTGGGTCTTCGACCTGGAGACGGGCAGTGGCGTCTTCTGTGCCGGCGTCGGCCGCGTGCTCGTCCACAATAGCCCTCGCCGCGGGCTCGAGTTCGTGACCCGCAAGATCGCCCACGGCGTGGCGCGGATCAAGCTCGGCCTCGATGAAGAATTGCGCCTCGGCAATCTCGATGCCCAGCGCGACTGGGGCTTCGCCGGTGACTATGTCGAGGCGATGTGGCTCATGCTGCAGCAGGATCAGCCCGATGATTATGTCGTCGCCACCGGAGAGACCCACTCGGTGCGCGAGTTCTGTGAGCTCGCCTTTGGCCACGTAGGCCTCGATTATCGCGACTATGTGGTCCAGGACGAGCGCTTCATGCGGCCGGCTGAGGTGGATCTGCTGATCGGCGATCCCGCCAAGGCCCGCGCCGTGCTGGGATGGAGCCCCAAAACGAACTTCCCCGATCTGGTCAGGATGATGGTCGACGCTGACTTGCAACTTCTCAAGGAGCAGAATCGATGACCCAGGCGGAGCAGCGACTGATCGAGCAGGGCTGGGAGGCGCTGGTGGAGCGCCTTGGGGTTGCCGAGGCGACACGCTTCGTCATGCTGCTCGATCGTCGTACCGGCGGCGCGCTGCAACACATGCGCACCCTCTGGTCCATCCCACGGGTGAGCCATACCCCGGGGCACCACGGCACGGTCGCCCAGCACCCCCTTTCGGCCACCCAGTTTGATACGTAGGCGATAAGAATATACCAATTCGATGCTGAACAGGCCTGAGGGATGTTCCCTCAGGCCTGTACTGCTGCATGCTGGGCGCGGCGCGCCGCTGCTCAGTGCTGCTGCTCGACGGCGCCGAGCTCCTCCACCCGCGGCAGGCTGTGCTCGATGCTGTCCAGGCGCACACTCATCGCCCGGCGCCACGCCTCGTCTTCGACCTGCATGGTGCGCACCCGGTAGAGGATCTCCTCCTGCACCCGCCGTACGCCCCCCACCCGGTCGGCCAGCAGGCCGATCAGGAAGGTGATCAGCGCCATTAAGACCAGAAAACTGCCCACCAGCAACGCCTGGACGTTGTCAGCCGTCATCTCGGTGACCCGCCGGCCGATGAAGATGTAGGCCGCGCGCGCGAGCAGCAGCAGGCCCGGGATCAGCAGCGCTGCCGCCAGATAGCTGAAGACCTTGAGCGGCTCGTAGGTGGCGTAGGTGCGGGCAATGATCGCCGCCTGGCGCTTGATGAAGTTCCAGTTCCCACGGTGCAGCCGCGATGGGCGGTCAACGTAGTTGGTGCGGATCGGCACCGCCTGGATCGTCAGCCGGCGCTTGCCGGCCTGGATCAGGTTCTCGACCGTGTATGAAAAGTCGGTGGTGACAAAGGTACGCAGTGCTGCCTCACGCGAGAGGGCACGAAAACCGCTGACCGTGTCTGGCACGTTGGTCTCTGAGGCCCAGCGTACCACGGAACTGCCAACCTTCTGCAGCGTCCGCTTGAGCAGCGAGAAGTGCTCGATGCTCTGCACCTGGCGGTCACCAATCACGATGTCGGCCGTGCCCGCGACGATCGGCGCCACCAGGCGCGGAATCTCGTCGCCGGGGTACTGGTTGTCGGCGTCGGTGTTGACGATGATATCGGCGCCCAGGCGTAGCGCCGTGTCCACACCCGTCTGGTAGGCGGTGGCGAGCCCCTTGTTGGCCGTATGGCGCACCACGTGATTGGCGCCGGCCCGCAATGCCACCGCCACCGTATCATCGGTCGAGCCGTCGTCCACGATCAACACCTCCACACAGCTGATGCCTGGCATGCTGCGCGGAATGTCGGCGATGACGCGCGCGATCGTGTCGCGCTCATTCAACGCCGGGATCTGTACGATCAGCTTCATGGGATGTCTCCGCCCTATCACCTGTGCATTATTGTAGCACAGGCGACGCCCCCCGCCGCTGATAGGCCGCTCATGCGTTGATGCAACCTCTGCCTCTCGCGGTGGGGTGTGGGGCAGCCGCACGGCCCCGCGCAGTGGTTGTTGGTTGGTGTTG
>DAOUBZ010000300.1:0-16339 GCA_034432515.1 Chloroflexaceae bacterium
ATGGGCGACCTCCATGGTCAGGCTGTGGTCGAACTGGAACCGGCCGTCGGGCAGCGGCTCCACCAGGCGGGCGGCGCGCAACTCGTCGAGCGCGTCGAGCGCCGCCGCCTCCGAGACACCAGCCGCCCGCGCCACCACCTCGAACGCGAAGATGCGCCCGGCGGCCACGGCGGCGTCGAGCACGCGGCGCGCTTCGTCAGAGAGCCGTGCCAGGCGCGCCTCGATCAGGCTATAGACGGTGGTCGGCACCACCGGGTCAACGGGAAGGGCGGGACTCAGGTGGCCGGTGGCGTCGAGCAGCCCGCTGGCCCGCGCGTGGCGCACCAGTTCGTCGATGATGTAGGGGTTGCCCTCGGCGCTGTGCTGCAGCCAGGCCGCCAGCCGTGCCGCGTCGTGCGGACTCAGCGCACGGGCCAGCCGTTCCGTCTCGGCAGCACTCAGGCGGTGCAGGCTCACACGCTCGATCCGCCCCTCGCGGGTCAGGGCGCTAAGCAGGGCACTCAGCGGCGCGCGGCGCTCCACCGGGCGGGCGGTGGCCACCACGCGCAGCGACGCATCCCCGACCCGGCGCAGCAGGTAGCCGAGCAACCCCAGGCTGCTGGCATCGGCCCAGTGCAGGTCGTCGAGCAGCAGCAGCAGAGGGGTCTGGCCTGCCAGGGCGATCAGCAGCCGGGTCACGCCCTCCCAGAGCCGCGCCTCATCGGGGGGCGGGGCGGGCGTGACGGCCGCCTCGCCCGCCGCCAGTTCCGGCAACAGCCGCGCGACCTCGCCCAGCCAGAGGGGCGCCAGGGCGAGGCGCGCGCGCAGTGCCGGCCAGTCGGGCCGGGCCAGCAGGCCGTGCAGGACACCGACCCAGGGCTGGTAGGGCAGGCCCTGCTCCAGTTCGCGGGCCGCCCCGCTGAGCGCCAGCCCGCCGTAGGCGGTGTGGCGAGCCAGCACCTCGGCAGCGAGGCGCGTCTTGCCGATCCCCGCCTCGCCCTCCACCAGCGCCAGGCGCCCCGGACCCACCGCGGCCAGGGTAGCCAGTTCCCGTTCGCGGCCGGTGAAGGGCAGTGCTGCAGCCTCCTGGCTGGCGGCAGGGCGCTGCAGGAGTGGCGGCGGGCCGCCGGTCGTCGCCAGGTGATCGACCGGCAGCGTATCGGTCACGACCGCGTCATAGAGCGCGCGGGTCTCGCTCATCGGCGGCACGCCCAACTCGGCGTCAAGCAGATCGCGCAGATGCTCGTAGCGGCGGATGGCGCCGACCCGGTCGCCGGCCAGGTAGTGCAGGCGGATGGCGCTGCGCTGCAGATCCTCCTGTAGCGGGTCGAAGGTCAAGGCGCGATCGAGTGTGGCCAGGGCGCCGCTGTAATCGCCACGCTGCTCCGCGGCTCGCGCCAGGCGGGTGAGGCCACGCACAACCAGCAGATGCGCCCGCTCCCGTTCGGCTGCGAGCCAGGCCTCGAAGGGTTCGGCATCGGGCAGGCTGAAGCCACTGAGCAGATCGTCGCGGTAGCGGGCCACGGCGGCGGTGAGCGCAGCCTCATCGGCGGCCGGTGCGGCCACGACAGCGGCTAGCGCGCGGTAGTCCACGTCACTGTCGACGGCGATGGCGAGCGTCTCATCGCCGACGATGCCCGCGCCGAGGGCGCGACGTACCCCGTGGAGCGTGGTCCGGAGCAGTTGCTGGGCGGCGCTCCGCTCGTGCTCCGGCCAGAGCAGGGTGATCAGGTGTTCGCGGCTCACCGGCTCGCCCTGGGCAGCCAGGTAGTAGACCAGGGCGCGCGAGCGGCGGCGCGGCAGCACGACCGGTACGCCGTCGCGCAGGATCTGCGGCGGGCCGAGCAGGAGGATGGTAAGCATAATGGCTTCGTGGTGCGTCGTGCCAGAGGAAGTGGCCCATGTATCCAGCGGCAGCGGGGCGCGGCTAGGCAGGAGTGGATCGCTGTGTGGCCGATTATACCATCGTGCAGCGCGTCTGCCGTTGACGCGCCGCGGGCCGCTGGCTATAATGCCGCGGAGTGCCATCACGCGCAGGGAAGGGCCATGAAGCTGATTGTCTTCGTCACCGACGATACGCACGCCGATATCAGCGTCGATACCCTGGTCGAGCAGGGCTTTCGCGTCACGCGCCTGGCGACCACGGGTGGCTTCCTGCGGCGCGGCAATACGACCCTGCTCGTTGGCGTCGAGGACCACCAGGTCGAGCCGGCCTGCGAACTGGTCAAGGGTGTTGCCCCCGGCACCCTCGCGATCATCATGGACCTGGAGCGTTACGAGCGCCTGTGAAGATCCTCTACGTCGCGGCCGGTATCCCCGTGCCGGGCAGCCTCGGCGGCAGCACCCACGCCTATGAGGTGGCCCGTGGGCTGGCCCGGCGCGGCCATACGGTCCATCTGCTTGCTGCCAGCCACGAGGGCTGGGGTGGGCTGGCCCCCTTCGCCCGCCCGGTTTCGTCGCGCTACGCCGGCTTTCACCTGCACCACCAGGACGTGCCCAAGGCGCTGAGTCTGCTCGGCGCCGGGCCGGTGTTGCGCCTGGCGCGCGCCCTGCGCCCCGACGTCATTATCGAGCGCTACTACAACTTCGCCGGGGCGGGCCTTATCGCTGCCCGGCGCCTCGGCGTACCGGCGCTGCTCGAGGTGAACGCGCTGATCGTCGATCCACCGGCGGTGCTCAAACGCCGCCTCGACGACGCGCTCGGCGGCCCGCTGCGCCGCTGGGCCGAGTGGCAGTGCCAGGCCGCCGAGTGCATTGTCACCCCGCTGCACACCACCGTGCCCGCCGCCATCTCCCGCGCGAAGATCGTCGAACTGCCCTGGGGCGCCGATGTCGAGCGCTTCGCTGCGGTGGCCGCGGCGCGCCTGGCACGCCCTGGCCCGCCGTCGGCGGCGAGTGCGCCGCCCAACGTGGTCTTCATGGGCTCGTTCCGTCCCTGGCACGGGGTGACGGATTTTGTGCGCGCCGGGCGGCTGCTGCTGGAGCGCGGCCACGACCTGCGCTTCACACTGATCGGCGATGGCCCCGAGCGCGCCGCCGCCGCAGCGCTCGCCGCGCCGTGGGCCAGCCGCTTCCACTTCACCGGCGCCGTGCCCTACGCCCGCATCCCCGAACTGCTCGCCGCCGCCGACCTGGGCGTGGCGCCGTTCACCACCGCGCCGCACCCGGCCCTCCGTGCCGCCGGCTTCTTCTGGTCGCCGCTGAAGGTCTACGAATACATGGCCGCCGGGCTGCCGGTGGTGACCAGCGCCATCGCCCCGCTCAGCGAGGTCATTCGCGAGGGCCATGAGGGCGCCCTCTTCCCCGAGGGCGACGTGCCCGCCCTGGCCGACGCCATCGCCCGCGTGCTTGCCGATCCCGCCACTGCCCGCGCGCTGGGCGCGGCAGCCCGCGCGCGGGTGGAGGCCCACTACTCCTGGCAGCGCCACTGCGCCGCCCTGGAGCGCATCCTGGATGAGATGGTCGCCAGCGCAAGCCCTCAGGCGGCGTAGCCGCCAGTTGCGCCGGCAGCCGGCTTCTGGCATAATGCCAGCAGTAGCGGGGCTCTGCCCCGCATCGCTATGCCGGAGGCGAGTGCGATGACCCTGTTGAGCGTCGGCGGCCTGACCAAGTATTACGGCGCCGAGTTGATCTTTGAGCAACTGAACTTCCAGGTGGCGCGTGGCGAGAAGATCGCCCTCGTCGGCGTGAACGGCGCCGGCAAGAGCACGCTGCTCAAGATCATCGCTGGCCACGAGCGCGCCGATGCTGGCCGCGTGGCTGCCGCTCGCGGCATTCGCACCGCCTATCTGGCCCAAGAGGTGCGCTTCAGCGGTGAGCGCACCCTCTGGCAGGAGATGGAGCATGCCCTCACCGCGCTGCGCGAGCTCGAGGCCCAGATCCAGGCCCTCGAGCCCGTGATCGCCGATACCGACGCTCCCGGCTGGGAGCAGGCCATGGAGCGCTATGGCGAGCTCACCGCGCGCTTCGAGCACATGGGCGGCTACGAAGTTGAGCCGCGCATCAAGCGCACGCTCCAGGGCCTTGGCTTCCACGAGAGCCAGTACCACCAGCGCCTCGCCCAGTTCTCCGGCGGTCAGAAGACCCGCGCCGCGCTCGCCGCTGCCCTGCTCGCTGACCCGGACCTGCTGCTGCTCGATGAGCCGACCAACCACCTCGACATGCAGGCCCTCGAATGGCTTGAGCAGTTCCTCCGCAGCTGGGACGGCACGCTGATCGTGATTTCGCACGATCGCTACTTTCTCGACCGGGTGACGAAACGCACGCTGGAGCTCGCCTTCGGCAGGCTGGAGGATTACCCCGCCGGCTACAACCGCTACCTCGAACTGAAGGCCGAGCGGCTGGAGCGCCGGCTCAAGGAGTACCAGGCCCAGCAGGAGTTTATCGCCCGCACCGAGGAGTTCATTCGCCGCTACAAGGCCGGCCAGCGCGCCCGTGAGGCGCGGGGCCGCGAGAAGCGTCTCGAGCGGCTCAAGCGCGACCATGGCCTCCAGCGTCCGCAGGAGCAGGCGAAGCTACGGCTCTTCCTCGATAGCCAGCTCCGCAGCGGTGAGCTTGTGCTGGCGCTCGATGGCCTGGTGATCGGCTACCCCGGCAATCGGCGCCAGGAGTCGGACCCGCGGGTTCTGCTGCGCGCCGAGGGGCTCGCGATCCACCGCGGCGAGCGCGTGGCCCTGCTCGGCCCCAACGGCAGCGGCAAGACGACCCTGCTGCGCACCATTCTCGGCGAACTACGCCCGCTCCAGGGGCAGCCGCGCCTCGGCCACCAGGTGCAGATCGGCTACTATGCCCAGGGCCACGACGTGCTCAACTGGAACGCCACCGTCCTGGAGGAGCTTACCCGCGTCAGCCCGACCCTGGGCGAGCCGGCCGCCCGCAACCTGCTCGGGCGTTTCCTCTTCAGCGGCGACGACGTGTTCAAGCGTATCGGCGACCTGAGTGGCGGCGAGCGTTCGTGGGTGGCGCTGGCCCAGTTGACCCTGCTACCGGGTAACCTGCTCATCCTCGACGAGCCGACCAACCACCTCGATATCGGCGCGCGCGAGGCGCTCGAGGCGGTGCTCAAGGAGTACCTGGGCGCCATCCTCTTCGTCTCCCACGACCGCTATTTCATCGACGCGCTGGCCGACAGAATCTGGCACGTTGAGCAGGGGCGCATCCGCGAGTATCTCGGTGGCTACAGCGACTTCGTTGTCGCCCGAGAGGCTGCTGCTGCGCTGCCGCCACCAGCGCCGGCCAGGGCGGAGGCCGCACCCGCCGTTGCAGCAGCGCCGCCCGCCCGGACGGCCTCCCCCGAGGAGCGCCAGCGCAAGCGGCGCCTGGCAGCCCTCGAAGCCGAGGTGGCGCTGCTCGAGCAGGAACTCGGGCGCCTGAAAGCCGACCTCGAGCAGGCCAGCGCCGCCCGCGACATCACCCAGGTGACCACGCTAGGCACCCAGTACGCTGAACTCGAGCGTCTCCTGGCCGACAAGTACGACCAGTGGGCGCAGCTTGCCGCGTAGGGGCGCCCGGGCGATGATCTACCACGACTACGCCCCGATCTACCATGCGCTCGGCCAGGGCGCCTTCGCCGAGGCGCTGGCCGAGCGCATTCTCGCCGCGCTTCCCGCCCCGCCGCGCCGTGTGCTCGACCTCGCCTGCGGTACCGGCGCCGCGACCCTGGCCCTCGCCACGAGCGGCGCCGAGGTGGTGGGCGTGGACCGCTCGCCACGTATGCTTGCCATCGCCCGGGCCAGCGCCCTGGCCCGTGGCCTACCGGTCACGCTCATCGAGGCCGACATCAGGCAGCTTCCGAGCGGGCACGGGCAGGGGCAGGCCGATCCTGACCGGCCCGCGAGCCGCAGCCTGCCGCCGGCAGCCTTCGACCTGATCACCTGTCTCTACGACAGCCTGAACTACCTGACGGGCGACCACGACCTGGAACTGGCGCTTGAGGGCGCGGCCCGGTTGCTGCGTCCGGGCGGGCGGCTGATCTTCGACCTCAACACCGAGCACGAGTTCGCCAGTTGGGGTGCTGGCTGCGACCAGGTGGTGCACGATGCCGACGGCATCCTGGTCTACAACCGGCTCCATTACGACCACGAGGAGCAACTGGCCTACGCGCGCATCGGCTGGTTTGTGCGCGAGGGTTCCCGCTGGCGACGGGGTGAGGAACAGCACGTCGAGCGGGCCTGGAGCGAGGTTGAAGTAGGTGCCGCCCTTGGCAGCGCGGGCCTGCGCCTGCTCGCCCGCTATACGCCCGACTGGGCGCCGGCGGCGGCCGAGGCGCCACGTGTCGTCTATGTCGCTACCACCGCTGACAGGCAATGAAAAGGCCCCTGCTGAGCAGGGGCCCTTCGCCAACAAGGGGTCGCCGGTTCGGTAAGACCTAGCGGGCCTCACCAGCGGCGACGCCCATACGCTTACTGTCATTATTCATGGGCATCACCTCCTTTGCGCCTGGACGGCAATTTTGGTTGTGAAACCGCGGACATTGATACTATAACCAAGGAACGGGGGCCTGTCAAGGGGCACAAGCGGGCTCAGGGTGTAGCCAGGGTGGGCGAAGGTGTTACGAGGGGACGCGCTGTGCCGGTCACCACGGGTGTGCGCAGCAGCGAGGGGATCAGCAGCGTCTGGCCGGGCTGCAGCGCGTTCGGGTCGGTGAGCCCATTGGCGGCGATCAGTTCATCAACGGTGGTATGGTAGCGCTCGGCGATCCCGCTGAGCGTATCGCCGGACTGCACGGTGTAGAGCGCGGCGGCGGTGGGTGTTGGCCGTTCGAGCGAGGCGAACACCGTTGCCGTCGCGTCAATGTCGAGCGTCGGCGCGGGGGTGATGTCCAGCACAGCCGGCAAGGTTGGCAGCGCAGTCGCGGGTGGATCGGGGACACAGGCGGCCAGCATGACAAGCAGAGTCGCGAGCAGGGCAACGAGCCGCCAACGCACACGCAGCATAGGCACGTTCACGGGGAGCAACCTTCGTGCAGGACTGCCGAGACGCGGCAAGACCGGGCTGATTCTAGCAGCGGCCCTGGAGCGTGTCAACGTTGAGAAACCGTTAGCGACGGGACGCATGCACGGCGTTGCGATACGGTGCGGTATACTATACGGAGCGGTCGGTGAATTGAGGTAGCTTGCCCATGGCGATCACACTGAAGAGTCCACGACAGATTGAACTGCTCCGCGAGTCGGGGCAACTGGTGCGCGCGACCTTTGAGGTCCTGCGCGAGCATATCCGGCCAGGCGTATCGACGGCTGAACTCGACGCGATCGCAGAGGAGTTCATCCGCAAACACGGCGCCGAGCCGGTCTACAAGGGCTATGTGCCGCCGAGCCGGCGCGGTCTCGCCAATACGCCGCCCTTCCCCGGCACAATCTGTGCGTCGATCAACGATGTGATCTGCCACGGCATTCCGAGCAAGAAGGAGCGCCTGCGCCAGGGCGACATCATCGGCATCGATATCGGCCTGCGGCTCAACGGCTGGATCGGGGACGCCTGCGAGACCTTTGCCGTCGGCGCGGTGAGCGAGCCTACCCAGCGGCTGCTCGATACCGCGCGGCGCTGCCTGGAACTGGGCATCGAGCAAGCCTACGTCGGCAACACCCTGCGTGCAGTGGGTGCGGCGATCCAGCGCCACGCCGAGCAGGCGGGCTTCTCGGTGGTGCGTGAGTACACCGGCCACGGTCTCGGGCGCAACCTCCACGAGGAGCCGACCGTGCTGCACTACGACGAGCCACGCAATACCCGCAAGATCATGGCCGGCATGGTCTTCACCATCGAGCCGATGATCAACGCCGGTCGTCCTGAGACGAAACTCGAGCGTGACGGCTGGACGGTGCGTACCGCCGATGGCTCGCTCTCAGCCCAGTTTGAGCACACGCTGGCCATCACCGACGAGGGGCCGATCCTGCTCACCGCCTGATGCGGGGCCAGGCGCGCGCACAGTGGTGACGATCATGCCGATTGACCAACTCGAGCAGCAACTGGTTGCGGCCCTGCTGGCCGATGATCTGGACGAGGCGCGCCGCCTGGCAGAACGCCTGCACGCCCGCGGTTTCGATGCGGCCGCCATGGAGGCAGCACTGCGCGAGCACCCGCAGCTCGAGGCAGCCCTCTACGCCGTGCTGCAGGAGGTCGTGCCGCTGTCGCGGCGCGCGGCGAAGCGGCGGGCGATCCGCGCCGCCGAAGAGCGCGACTGGGGCGATTGGCGTGAGGGCAAGCGGGAAGAATAGCCCGACGGCTGCTAGAGCACGCGATAGATCACAAATGTGCGCGGGCCGCTATCGTCGCGCAGGAGCACCTCAACCTCGTTGTGGGTGAGCAGGCCGCGGCTCAGCGGATCGAAGTTCTGCGCCCCCTCAACATAGTAGTAGTAGACGGCGCCGTCGAAGCTGAAGCCGCGCAGGTTGCTGGCGCGCGCGCTCGTCCCGGGGGCGAGATTGATCAGCGGGTCGGCCACCGTGCCGCCGAGCCGGTCGCGCACCGCCTGGATCACCGGGGTCAGGTCGGTGGGCGCGGCAAGCGGGGTGGCGGGGGGCAAGAGGGCGAACAGCGCCCAGAGGAAGACGCCGGCGAGCAGCAGCGTCTCGATCCCGATCAGCGCCGCAAGGGTGCGTGGGCCGATCTGACGGATGTCCCTGGTCCGATCCCGCAGGGCGCGCCTGGCGCCCGTATGCGTTGTGGCATTGATCACGGCGGTGCCCCCTCATCGCGTCGCGCCGTCTGTGCTTGTGAAATCAGGAACGTATGGTGCTGTGGAAGCCGTGTCTTATTAGTTTATCAGAGAATGATCGCCAGCGCCATAGGTCTTATGTCTTAGAACGCTGAAAGTCAGCTGAACACGCGCTGCACCCAGGATATGCCACAACCATTACCACAACCGATCCAGCCCGCCGGGCGGGTTGCCGCGCTGCTGATCGCCTGGGGCGCCGGGGCGCTGGAGGGGCTGCTGCTGGCCCGGCTGGTCGCCCGGGCCCTGGCGGCGCGGCCCGATAATCCTGCGATTATGATTTTATATGCTTTTACCGATCCGTTTGTCATGCCTTTGACGTGGCTCAATAGCGACATGCCAGCCTATGGGGCGGTCATCGAGCGTGGCACGCTGCTGGCCGCCGTGCTCGTGCCACTGGCCGCCTATGCGATCTGGCGCGCGCTCACACGAGGTGCAACCAGCACGCCTGGCGCGTCGTCACATGCGCGGCGTGATCAACTGAGTCGTGGAGCAGGGGGCGCTGAAACCGATGCTTGAGAACCTGGGGAGTATGTTGAGCTGGCTGCTGGTGGCGATGGCTGTTGCCCTGAGCATTGCGGTGGTGGGGCTGGCCCTGATCTGGCGCAGCGTACGCAGCCTGAACGTCCCGTCCGACGCGGGCTTCTTTGCAACGCTGCGCGCTGTGCCGCTGGCGCTGGTTATTTTGCTCGATCTGCTCGACTTCGGCCTGGACCTGCTGGCCGCGCCGGTGAGCTGGGTCATTCTCGATCGCCTGGGTCTGCGGGGGCTGCGCAACAAGGCCGCGCTGGAGGCCCTGATCCCGTTTACCCAGACTATTCCGACCTTCACCCTGGGCTGGCTGGCAGCGCGGCTGCTGAACCTGGGCGATGAGCAGTTCAACCAGATTGTTGAGGGTTACTCCTCGCTGTAGAGCGGGGTGCTGAGGTAGCGCTCGCCGTTGCTCGGCACGATGAAAACGATCAGCTTGCCGGCGTTCTCGGGGCGGCGCGCGACACGCAGCGCGGCCGTGGCGGCCGCGCCGCTGGAGATGCCGACCATCAGCCCCTCCTCGCGCGCAAGGCGGCGGGCCATGTCGAAGGCATCTTCGTTGGAGACCTGCTGGATCTCGTCGATGATCGCCGTATTGAGCACCTCGGGGACGAAACCGGCGCCAATACCCTGGATCTTGTGCGGGCCCCGTTTGCCCCCCGAGAGCACCGGCGAACCCTCCGGCTCCACCGCCACCAGCTGGAAGTCGGGCTTGCGCGCCTTGATCACCTCGCCCACCCCGGTGATCGTGCCACCGGTGCCGACCCCGGCCACCAGGATGTCAATCGCTCCATCAGTGTCGCGCCAGAGCTCTTCGGCCGTGGTCTGGCGATGGATGGCCGGGTTGGCCGGGTTCTTGAACTGCTGCGGCATGAAGCCGTTTGGCAGATCGGCGAGCAGTTCCTCGGCTTTCGCGATCGCGCCGGGCATACCGTCGGGGCCAGGGGTCAGCACCAGTTCGGCGCCATAGCCACGGAGCAGCTTGCGCCGCTCGACACTCATGGTGTCGGGCATAGTCAGAATGAGCCGGTAGCCCTTGGCTGCCGCGACAAAGGCCAGGCCAATGCCGGTGTTGCCACTGGTAGGCTCGATCAGCACCGTCTCGCCGGGGCGGATCTTGCCCTCCCGTTCGGCGGCTTCGATCATCGCCAGGCCGATGCGATCCTTGACTGAGCTGGCAGGGTTAAAGAACTCGAGCTTGGCCACGAGCGTTGCGTCGCTGTCGTTGATCCGGTTCAGGCGGACCAGTGGCGTATTGCCGACTAGTTCGGTGATGCTGCCGTAGATGCGTGCCATGGGGTGCTCCTCTGTCTGGGTCACGGCGCTGCCACCGTGGCCGGGTTGCTGCTGAGCAGATTGTAGCGCCGGCCTCGGGCATAGTCAAGTTCTTGACCAGAATAGTTGAGTAAATATCAGGGCTAGCTGAAACCATCGCTCACCGCGGAGCCCCCGGCGATCGGGCGGATCTGCGGTATACTGCGGGCAGCAGCGAGGGGCGCAAGCTGAGGAGCGAGGTATGCGAGGCAGGTCGGTACGCAGCGCAGAGCGGGCAGGTGGTGGGGAAGAGGCCGTACGGGTCACCCGTTGTGCCGGGACGTGGCTGGCCACGGCGCCGGATAGCGCCGAGCAGCAGCGCATTGCCGAGGCGGCGCGCCAGGTGCAGGGCCAGCGGGCAGTGGCAGCGGCGTTCCACCGTGACAGTGAGGCAGCCAATGCCTTCTGCATCGAGCTGTTTCGCGGCGAGGAATTCGCGCCGCTGCACTTTGCCGACGAACTGGTGGCGCAGATGATCGCGCGGGTGGGTGAGCCGCCAGTGGTTGAGGCCGGCGACGAGGCGATCTTTTCTGACTACCTGCGGCGCGCCGTGCTGAGTGTCGCCCTGCCGAATACACGGCGCCTGCTGGCAGCGCAGCTGCGGCGCTACCTGCCGCGCTACGTCGAGGCCGGGCGCTGGAAGGAGGCGGTGGCGATCGACTACAGCGCCTTCCGCACCTCGCTTGGCAACGAGGTGACGCCCTTCCTTGCCCAGATGGCGCTCGCCGGGCTGGCCGACTACTACGAGACCCACGACGATGAGGGATAATCTGCCGCGCCCGATCAATGACTTGATAGGATTACACCTCTTTGTTATAATCATGCCGCGTTAGCCCCCATAGTCTAGCGGCCTAGGACGTCACCCTTTCAAGGTGAAGCTCGCGGGTTCGAATCCCGCTGGGGGTACCAACACCACCGACAACGCCAGGGTTGACCCTGGCGTTGTCGCATCTTGCTATCGCCCCGGTGCTGTAACATGCCCGCCAATCGCGGCATCAAATCGCGGGACGGCAACCGGCGCCGGGCCAGCTGTCTGGAGGTGAACCAATGGGTCGAGCGATCGTGGTGATCGGTGGCGGACCGGCCGCCGTTGAGGCGGCTGTCGCCGCAGGGCAGGCCGGCGCCAGCGTGACCCTGGTGAGCGACGGGCCGATCGGCGGGCGCGCCGGCTGGGATAGCCTGGTTCCGAGCAAGGTCTGGCTTGCTGCTGCCGATCTGCTGGGCGAACTGCGCGCTGCCGAAGCTCTCGGCCTCGCCGAGTTGCCGCCCGCGCGCGTCGAGCCCCGGGCCGTGCTGGAACGGATCAGGGCCGTTGCCCAGAGCTGGAGCGACCAGGCCCTCCAGCGACTCAGCGCCGCTGGCGTCACCCTGATCAGCGGTGTCGCCAGCTTCAGTGAGCCGCGGAGCCTCACGGTCAGCGCCGAGGGGCAGCCACCCACCACGCTTGCAGCAGATGCGATCATCATCGCCACTGGCTCGGTGCCGCGCTTCCCGCCCGGTCTGCGGCCCGACGGCAAACGGGTGCTGGCCCCACGCTTCGCGAGCAGCCTGGATACGCTCCCGGCGGACATCATTGTCGTGGGCGGCGGGGCCACCGGTTGCGAGTTCGCCTCGCTCTTCAACCGCCTGGGCGTGCCTGTCACCTGGCTGGTTGGCGATCCGCGCGTGCTGCCGCAGTTTGCCCCGGCTGCCGGTGTGCACCTGGCGCAGGTCCTGGTCGATGCGGGGGTGGCGCTCCACACCGATACCATGGTCGAGCGGATCGAGACTGAGCAAGCGGGCGTCGCCGTCGTCACCACCGATGGTGCCCGCTATCGCGCGGCGATGGCCTTCCTCGCCATCGGGCGCGTTCCGGACCTGGCCCGGCTCAACCTGGAGGCAGCCGGTCTGGCAACCAATCCCGATGGTACGCTCACGGTCGATAGCTATGGGCAGAGTGGTGTGCCGGGCATCTACGCGGTGGGCGACGCCGCTGGCGCACCCATGCTCGCCAATCGGGCTATGGCCCAGGCCTGGATCGCGGGCCGCCACGCCGCCGGTCGCACCGTCGAGCCCTACCGGCCTGACGCGATCATCCACGCCGTCTACAGCGACCCGGAGGTGGCCCAGCTGGGCAGCCTGGAGGGGCTGCCCGCCACGCTGCGGCGTGTGCGCGTCCCGTATGCGGCAGGGCTCAAGGGCCACCTCGGTCCCGGCGCTGGCGCAGGCTGGATCGAACTGAGCTACGAGCCGGCAAGCGGGCAGATCCGCGGCGCGCTGGCGGTAGGCGCCCACGCCGCCGATGTGCTTGCGCCCGTCGCTCTCGCGGTGCAGCTGGGGGCGGGCCTCGCGCACCTGGCGCCGGTTTTCGCCGCCCACCCGGCGCTCAGCGAGTTGGCCTTTATCGCTGCGCGGGCCGCCCTGGAGCGTGACTGACCATTCCTACCCCGCGCCGTCGATCACGGCGATCACCTCCTCAAGGGCGTCGACGCCGCCCTGGCGATAGGCAACCCACTGGATGGCTGGGCGCTCCCGGGCCTGCTGGACGCGCAGCGCCTCGCGCCATTCGCTCGCCTCTTGCTCCAGCATCGCCCGCTGGTCGGCGGTCATCCCCTCCTGCTGTGCGGCGACCAGCCGACGCCGGATGGTGTTCAGCGCGACCAGGCGCCCCTCGTCGTACTTCATCCCCCCGGTGACCCGCCCGTCCTGCTGCAACCGGCACACATTGGTGCCGCCGGTCTGATCGGTCAGCGAGCGCTCGGCCGCAGCGATGCGCTGCTCGAGCCAGCGGTACAGCTCTGCACTCATAGCGCTCCCCTCCCCGCCATTCGTTGTTCCTGTTGGTCGTCCCGGATCAGTACCCTGGTTCCTGCACCGGGTGTATCCCCACGCTCACACGCACGGTGCATTGCATGCAGCACCGCGCCGCTGTGGTGTGCCCTCCGCCGGCAGCGCGCGCGGTGCGCGACCTCGTCCCGGGCAATCAGTGGCCGCATCCACCACGCTGGCTGTCTATGACCTGGCGATGAACAACGAGTGCGGCTGGCTGATCGTTCCGTCAGCGGCAGGTGGTACAGTCGCGACGTAGGCCAGGCACAGCGCGCGCTGGTTGCGGCTAGCAACCTGCGTTTCCCCCATCATACCATCAGGAGGCGCCATCCATGCATCGTTCCAGCCCCTGCATCCTGGCCCTAGTTGTAGCCGTGCTCGTCGCGTTCATGCCGACAGGGGTCGCGGGAGCGCGTCCGGCATTCCCGCCCGCCTTGCCGGTGCTCGAAGCCGGCGGCTTTCTGGTTGAAGAGCCGTTCCGCAGTTTCATCCTGGCCCATGGCGGCCTGGCGTATTTTGGCCAGCCACTCACCGACGAGTTCTTTGACGACGAACTAGGGGCGCACGTGCAGTACTTCAGCTATGCCCGCCTGGAGCGCCGGGGCACGCAGGTGCACCTCAGCCGCCTGGGGAGCATGCACGCCGCCGGGCGTGAAGCTGAGCCGCCATTCCAGTGGGTCGCCGCCGACGCGCCCATCACCCCCGAACGCTACTACGTGCCCGAGTCGGGACATACGCTTGGTGGGGCGTTTGCCTGGTACTTCGAGCGAAACGGCGGGGTCTCACTGCTCGGCCACCCGATTTCAGAGGAATTCGATGAGACGCAGCCAGATGGTGGGACGCTGCTGGTGCAGTACTTCGAACGGGCGCGGTTGAGCTACCACCCCGCGCCGGCACCGCCGGCCGGCGCGGTGCAGCGGGCGCCGCTTGGCGCATGGTTGGCCGAGACGCGCGTGCCGCTCCCCCGGCGCGTCCCGGGTCGGCCGCTCATCGAGTTGGGCAATGCCACGATGCGCTATCAACCCGGGAGCGCCAGCGGCGCCAATATCGAACTGGCGGCGAGCCGATTGAATGCGACCATCGTCGAGCCAGGGGCGGTGGTATCGTTTCTCGCTGCAGTGGGCGGCATCTCGGCGGCGGCAGGCTTCCGGCCAGGGCCGGGCATCGCTGGGGGCGAGGTGGTCGAGGACATGATCGGCGGTGGGGTCTGCGTGGTCTCGACGCTGCTGTACCGGGCTGCCTGGAACGCCGGCCTGCCGGTCATCGAGCGGCGCGGCCACAGCCTCTGGCTTGCCGCGTTCAGTGACCGCCCGGGCATGGACGCCGCCGTTATCGATCCCGGGCAGGACCTGCGGGTGCGTAACGATACCGGCGCGCCGATCTATCTCGTGGCTACGGCCCGCGGCGGGCAGGTTAGCCTTAGCCTCTGGGGACGCGGCGATGGTCGCATAACCAGGCCTGGCGCCCCGCAGGTGCGTGACGGCGAGACGGTGCAGGTGGTGAACACACGCGTTGTTCGCGCCGCCGGCGGCGAGTTGCTGCGCAACGAGCGTGTCGTGAGCCTCTACCAGCGCACAACGGTCGCGCGCGCGCCCTGAGCGCCGCTTGACAGCGGCGCCGCTCCATGATAGGCTAATTCCGTAATACGAAATTTAATTTCATAATACGGAAATCGCCTATGCTCCAGGCATTCACCACCCTGCTCGGCTTTCAGCTCCTTGGCGAGGCACTGGCCCGTACGCTACAGCTCCCGGTGCCCGGACCGGTGGTCGGCATGCTGCTCCTGCTGCTGGCGCTCGCGCTCCGGCGCGGCACGCCGCCGGCGTGGCTGGAGCCCACCTCGAGCGCGCTGCTGGGGCATCTGGGTCTGCTCTTCGTGCCAGCAGGGGTCGGGATCATCGCCCACACGAGTCTGCTTGCCCGGGGCTGGCTGCCGATCCTGCTCACGCTGGTGCTGAGCACGGTGCTCACCCTGGCAGCGACGGCGCTAACGCTCAAGCTGCTGCTGGCGGTTGGCCTGGGGGGGCGCGATGAGTGAGCTCTGGGTCTACCTGGCGCGCACCCCGCTGCTCTGGCTGGCCCTGACGCTGGCGGCCTACCTGCTGGCGGTTGACCTGGCGCGGCGCAGCGGTAACCATCCGCTCTGCAACCCGGTGCTGATCGCCACGCTGGTGCTGATCGGCCTGCTGACCCTCAGTGGCACCTCGTACGCCGCCTACTTCGATGGGGCGCAGTTCATCCACTTCCTGCTTGGCCCGGCGACAGTAGCGCTGGCGGTGCCTTTGGCCCAGTCGCTGGCACAACTGCGCCGGCTGGCGCTGCCGCTGCTGCTGGCGCTGCTGGTCGGCAGCCTGGTGGCGATTGGCAGCACCGGGCTGCTGGGCCAGTTGCTGGGTCTCGATGCGCTGACCATTCGCTCGATGCTGCCGCGCTCGGTAACGACGCCAATCGCGATGGGCGTGGCCGAGCAGATCGGGGGCGAGCCGTCGCTGACGGCGGCGCTGGTGATCCTGACGGGGATGATCGGCGCAGTGATCGCCAACGATCTGCTGCGCCTGCTGCGGGTCGAAGCGCCGGCGGTGCGCGGCTTCGCGATGGGCCTGGCCGCCCACGGCATTGGCACGGCGCGGGCGCTGCAACTCCACGCCGAGGCCGGGGCCTTCGCCGGGCTGGCAATGAGCCTCAATGGCGTGCTGACCGCGATCATCCTGCCGTTGCTGGTGCGCCAGGTATAGTTCAGAAACGACCATAGAGAATACGTGACGCGAGGACGCGATCGTATCGCGTCCTCGCGTCCTCGCGTCCTCGCAAACGGCCAGGCGGGCTTGAACCTTGCCTTTGGGGTTCGATGATCCTCCTGCGCGCCCGTGGGCGTGGTATGATGCACGTGTAGTTACCGGTGTGTGCCTAATACTACAACGAAGGTTGGCCTTCTGCCGCATCAGTACGCTGTACGCCTGTCACCCTGAGCGGAGGCGTAGCCGGAGCGAAGGGTCT
>DAOUBZ010000301.1:0-8407 GCA_034432515.1 Chloroflexaceae bacterium
GGCTGGGCCACTGCTTCGGCCCTACAGTAACCCCGTCGTCTCGGCGAAACCCAGCATCAGGTTCATGCTCTGCACTGCCTGCCCCGACGCCCCCTTCAGCAGGTTGTCCACCGCGGCGACGATGATGTAGCGCCCCGCCTCCGGCTCCACTGGCTGCAGCCCCATGACACAGTACATCGTCTGCTGCACGTGGCGAAGCTCCGGCAACTGGCCTTCAGGCAGGAGCTTGAGGAAGGGCTCGTTGGCGAACACGTTGTAGGCGGCCCGCGCCTCGGCCAGGCTGGTGCCGGGCCGCAGCGTGACGTAGATCGTCGAGAGGATGCCGCGGAAGACGGGCAACAGGTGCGGCGCGAAAATGATGTGCAGGCCCGTCTCCTGCTCCATCTCGCCCAGGTGGCGGTGCGTGCGCCCGACGTTGTAGGCGCTGAAGGTCTCGTGGGCCTCGCCGAAGTGGGTCTTGAGCGCGAGCGAGCGCCCGGCCCCCGAAACACCCGACTTGCTGTCCACGATCACCGTCTGGTCGGCCACGAGCCCGGCCTGGACCAGCGGCCAGAGTGGCAGAATGGCCGTGAGCGGGTAGCAGCCGGTGTTGGCCACCAGCCGCGCCTCTCGGATCTGCTCGCGGTAGAGCTCAGGTAGCCCGTAGACCGCCACGCTCAGCAGTTCGGGTGCCGGGTGGGGGCGGCCGCGCCGCCGCGCGTAGTCGTCCGCGGCGCGCAGCCTGAAGGTATCGGAGAAGTCGACCACCCTGGTTCCCGCCTGCAGGGCCGCCTGGATCAGCGGCACCAGCTCGGATGCGCCGTGAGGCAGGCAAGTGAAGATCAGATCGACGCTCGACAGGTCGGCCTGCTCGACGCTCACCAGGGGCTGGTCGAGCAGGGTGGGAAAGACATCGCTCAGTCGCTTGCCGGACGCCGAACGGGCTGTGGCGAAGGCGATCTCGACGCCGGGATGGCGCGCGAGGATCTTGATCAGCTCAAAGCCCGTGTAACCCGTCGCCCCGTAGATGCCGATCCGCGCCATTGTAGGCCTCACTCTCTCGGGCTTTACGCCCGTTACAGGTCAGCTTCGCAATACCGGCAGCATAGTGCGCTCAAGGCTGATGCCCCGCCTTGGTGATGCATCCGGCACGTCCCGTGTCATGCTGCGCGAAGCGAAGCATCTCGGCCGGGACCCTTCGCGGAGTTTACCCTGAGCGCAGCCGAAGGGCTCAGGGTGAGACATGACTTGGCGGATGCACCACTTAGGGGCGGCTGCGCCGCCCCACAACCCCCTGCGGGAGGCAGAAGCTGCTTCAACCCTGATGGTGCGCTGCCCCGGCCCGGTCTAGGGTATACTAACCTGGCGATCGCCGCAACATAGCGTGGAGCCTCCAATGACCAGACGGGTTCTGATCCTTTCGGCGAGCGTCGGCTCGGGCCACAAGGTCGCCGCCGCCGCGGTTGAGCAGGCCTTTCGCACCCAGCCTGGAGTTGAGGTGCTCAACCAGGACGCACTGAAGCTGACCTCGCGGCTCTACCAGGTCGCCGCCACCGACGCCTACTTTGCCCTGGTCAAGGAGAACCCGTGGGCGGTTGGCTGGCTCTACGACCAGAATGACGAGCCGTTCAAGAACGAAGCCGGCTTGATGCAACTGGTGAATCTGCTCAATGCCCAGCCGCTGACCCGCTTCATCCAGGACTATGACCCCGATATAACGGTCTGCACCCATTTTATGCCAGCCGCGCTGGTGGCCCAGTTGCTCAGCCAGGGTCGCTTGCATACCGCGCTGGCGATCATCACGACCGACTACGACTTCCAGGGCATGTGGCTGAGCCGCGCCTTCAACCGCTACTTTGTGGCCCAGGAGGAGGCAAAGGTCCAGCTGACGGCGCTTGGCATCGACCCGGAGCGCATCACCGTCTCGGGCATCCCGGTCGGGCTGGATTTCAGCGAGCCTATCGATGCTGCTGCGATTCGCGCCCGTTTTCAGCTGGACGCAACCATCCCGACCCTGCTGGTCTCGGCTGGCGCGTTCGGCGGTGGCCCGGCGAGCGAGATCGTGGCCCAGATCCTGCGCATGCAGACCCCGGTGCAGACGGTGGTAGTCTGTGGGCGCAATCGCCTGCTGCGCGACGAGGTGACGGCGCTGACCGCCGCTCACGCGGATCGCTTTCGGGTGCTGGGCTTTACCAATGAGATGCACAATCTGATGCGCGTCGCAACGCTGTTTGTCGGCAAACCAGGTGGGCTCACCTCGGCGGAGTGTATGGCTGCCGGGCTGCCCATGCTGATCGTCAATCCCATCCCGGGCCAGGAGGAGCGCAACAGCGACCTGCTGCTCGAGAATGGCGCTGCCGCGCGCAGCAACTCGTTGCTGTCGATCGGCTACAAGCTCGATTGCCTGCTCAGCGAGCCGGGGCGGATCGCGGCGATGCGGGCCGCCACTGCGCGGCTCGGGCGCCCCGACGCCGCACAGCTAGTGGTCGAGACGCTGCTCGCCGATGATCTGGCACCCTACACCATCAGCCGGGCCGAGCAGCAGCAGATTATCGCCGTCGCCCGTGGCGACACCGAGCCCACACTTCCGGAGCATCACCTGGTGGATGCGGTCGCGCTCTTCAACGATGAGACCGGGGTCTACCTGGGGGAGATCAGCCCGGCCCAGCTCCAGTTCCTGATCGATAACCTCGAAGAAGAGGGCCCGCACGATGTCACCTACTACCTCGATGGGCCGACGATCGAGTTTCTGGCCGCCCAGGGCGCCGATGACGAACTGCTCAGCCTGCTGTGGGACGCGCTGGGGCAGAATGGCAACGTCGAGATCCGCTATCTCAAGCCGGAAGAGGCAGCGTAACATCACTCGCCGGCATGTGCAGCAGCGATGAACCCGGTGATCCGCGACGCGCGACGATTCGCGCAACGTGTCCACCTTCAGGAACCGTATCGACTGTCTCCCAGTGAGGTGTTCAATGACGAACGATAGCGCCCCCCGTCTGCTCTGGACGCCCCCCGCGGCGCTTCAGGCCGAGAGCAATATCCGCGCCTACATGAACTGGCTGGCAGCCACCCGTGGTCTGCAGTTCACCACCTACGACGAACTCTGGCGCTGGTCGGTCGCCGAGCTTGAGCGTTTCTGGGAGTCGCTCTGGCAGTACTTCCAGATCCAGTCGGCAACGCCCTACAGCCGCGTGCTTTCGAGCCATACGATGCCCGGTGCGCGCTGGTTCGAGGGCGCCACGCTCAACTATGCCGAGCACGTCTTCCGGAACGCCACAGCAGAGCATCCCGCTGTCCTGTTCCAGTCCGAGCGGCAGCCGCTAACCGCGATCAGCTGGGCCGAGTTGGAGCGCCAGACGGCCAGTGTCGCCGCGGCGCTGCGCGCCCTCGGCGTTGGCCCGGGCGACCGCGTGGTGGGCTACGTGCCCAACATCCCGCAGGCGCTGGTCGCCTTTCTCGCCGCCGCCAGCCTGGGCGCGGTCTGGTCCAGCTGCTCGCCCGACTTCGGCAGCCCCAGTGTGATCGACCGTTTCAAGCAGATCGAGCCGAAGGTGCTGGTGGCGGTGGATGGCTACCAGTACGGCGGCAAGCCCTTCGACCGGCGCGAGGTGGTGGCGGAGATCCAGGCGGCGCTGCCTACGCTGCAGGCGACGATCTTCGTGCCCTACCTCGACCCCCAGGCCGCGCCGACCGGCCTCAGCGGGCCCATCCACACCTGGGACGAGGCCCTGGCCACGCCGGGCGAGTTGCGCTACGAGCGCGTGCCCTTCGAGCATCCGCTCTGGGTGCTTTACTCCTCGGGCACCACCGGGCTGCCCAAACCGATCGTGCAGAGCCAGGGCGGCATCCTGATCCAGCACCTGAAGGAGCTCAACCTGCACCTCAATCTGAAGCCGGGCGACCGCTTCTTCTGGTACACCACCACCGGCTGGATGATGTGGAACCTGCTGATCGGCGGCCTGCTGGTCGGTGCGACCGTGCTGCTCTACGACGGTAGCCCCGGCTACCCGGACATGGGGGTGCTCTGGCGTTTCGCCGAGGCCAGCGGCATGACCTTCTTCGGCACCAGCGCCGGCTACCTCACCGCGCTGATGAAGAGCGACATCGAGCCCGGTCGCCAGTACGACTTGAGCCGCATCGTCGGCCTGGGCTCCACCGGCTCGCCACTGCCCCCCGAGGGCTTCGAGTGGGCCTACGCCCATATCAAGTCCGACCTGTGGCTGGCCTCGCTGAGTGGCGGCACCGATGTCTGCGGCTGCTTCGTGGGCGGCGTGCCGCTGCTGCCGGTCTACAGCGGCGAGATCCAGTGCCGCTCGCTCGGGGTCAACGCTCAGGCCTACGACACCGACGGCAACAGCGTCACCGGGGTGATGGGCGAACTGGTGATCACTGAGCCGATGCCCTCGATGCCGATCTACTTCTGGAACGACCCCGATGGACGGCGCTACCGCGAGAGCTACTTTGAGATCTACCCCGGCGCGTGGCGCCACGGCGACTGGGTGGTGATCAACGAGCGGGGCGGCGTCGTGATCTACGGGCGCTCCGACAGCACGATCAACCGCCAGGGCGTGCGCATGGGCAGCAGCGAGATCTACCGCGTGGTCGAGGGCATCCCCGAGGTGCTCGATAGCCTGGTGGTCGACCTGGAGGGGCTCGGCGGCGCCTCGTACATGCCGCTCTTTGTGGTGCTGCGCGAGGGGGTGCAGCTCGACGCGGCGCTGGAGCAGCGGATCAAGACGGCGATCCGCACCGCGCTCTCGCCGCGCCACGTGCCCGACGCGATCTTCGCCATCCCCGATGTGCCGCGCACGCTCTCGGGCAAGAAGCTGGAGGTGCCGGTGAAGAAGATCCTCAGCGGCGTCCCGGTGGAACGGGCCGCCAACCCCGACTCGCTCAAGAACCCCGAATTGCTGCCCTTCTTTGTGGAGTTGGCGGAACGGCTCGCGAGGCGTGGTGCCAGTGACGAGTGATCAGTGACGAGCGGTGTGAAGCAACCGTCAGGCAGAAACGGCTGTTTCGAACGCATGCCTACTCCTCGGACGGCGGCGGCTCATCGGGGCTGGCGGGCGCGGCGGGCTCGCGGGCGCCAAGCTCGATGATCGCCGCGCGCACCTCGTCGGCGGCACTCTGCCAGGAGGCACGGAACTTGGGGTGCGCCTTGGGGTAGAGAGGCGCGCCGAAGGTGACCCGGACCTTCACCGGGCGGGGGATGATCTTGCCCTTCGGCATCACCCGGGTAGTGCCCTCAAGATAGGTGGGGATGACCGGCGTGCCCGGGAACTCGGCGATCAACTTGCCGATGCCGGCGCGGAAGGGGCCGATCGTCCCGTCGGTGCTGCGCGTGCCCTCGGGGAAGAGCAGCAGCGCGTAGCCCTCGCGCAGGGCACGGGCGGCGTGGCGCAGCGGATCCTGGCCGCCACGGCGGTCGCGGGCGATCGGGATGGCGTTGAAGAGCACACGAGAGGCATACTGCAGCGGGCCGCCTTGGAAGAAGTAGTCCTGGGCGGCCGCCGCCACGAAACGCTGGCGAATATGTTTGGGCAGCGACGCGAAGATCACCGCGGTATCGGCATGGCTGGAGTGGTTCGCAGCCAGGATGAACGATCCCTCGGCGGGCAGGTGCTCGCGCCCTTCGACGTGGGGCCGCACGTACAGCTGGACAAAGCGCACGAACAACCCCGGAACGAACCGGGCCGCGACGTGGCGGCTGCGGTAGAGGCTCATTGATCGCTCCGCTTCTGCCCCGGCAGGGCAGGAATACCAGAAGAGGGTTCGCATCGTATTGCGGTGCGGCTTGGCCGCGCCGCAATACGATACCGAATCTTGCCGGCCGCAGGCCCGCCCGGTCGCCCGCAGGGCAATTGGTTACCGGATTTTAGGCCGCGCCCTCGGCACGCAGCTTCGCGAAGGCGTCGGCGTCGTAGCGCAGAACGGGCTGGCGCGCGGCACGCACCTCGTCGAGCCGGCGCGTCGGCGCCTTCGTTGGCGCCTCGTGCAGCAACTCCGGGGTCTCGACCGCCTCACGGGCAATCGCGCGCATCGCCGCGATGAACGCATCGAGGGTGCGCTTGCCCTCGGTCTCCGTCGGCTCGATCATCAGCGCCTCGGGCACGATCAGTGGGAAGTAGACCGTCGGCGGGTGGAAGCCATAGTCGATCAGCCGCTTGGCGATGTCCAGCGTACGGATGCCCTGCGCCCCGGCGATCTGGCCCTTCAGCACCGTCTCGTGCATGCAGATGCGATCGACGGCCTGGGGGTAGATATCGTTCAGCTTGACGCGCAGATAGTTGGCGTTGAGCACGGCGATCTCGCTCACCTCGCGCAGGCCCGCCGCCCCCAGGGTGCGAATGTAGGTCCAGGCGCGCACCAGCATGCCAAAGTTGCCGTGGAAGACCTTCATGCGCCCGATGCTCTTCTCGGGGGTGAAGAGCTCATAGCCGCCGGTCGCGCGCTGGCGGACCCGCGGGCCGGGCAGGAAGGGCGCCAGGGCCGCCGTGCAGCCCACCGCGCCCGAGCCGGGGCCACCACCGCCGTGGGGCGTGGTGAAAGTCTTGTGCAGGTTGTAGTGCATAAAATCAAAGCCCAGCTCGCCGGGTTTGGCGATGCCGAGGATGGCGTTGAAATTGGCGCCATCGCCATACATCAGCCCGCCAGCTTCGTGGACCAGGCGGCAGATCTCGACGATCTGCTCTTCAAACAGCCCGAGCGTGTTGGGGTTGGTGAGCATCATGCCGGCGGTGCGCGGCGAGAGCCTGGCGCGCAGATCGTCCATATCGACGTTGCCGCGGGCGTCGCTCTTCACCTCGACCACTTTGAGGCCGGCCATGGAAGCGGTGGCCGGGTTGGTGCCGTGGGCCGCGTCCGGAACGAGGACCTCGCTGCGCTCGGTGTCGCCGCGATCCAGGTGGTAGGCGCGGAAGGCGAGAATGCCGGTGAACTCGCCCTGGGCGCCGGCGGCGGGCTGCAGCGAGACGGCGTCGAAGCCCGAGATCTCGCCCAGGTACTGCTGCAACTCGTACATCAGTTGCAGCGCGCCCTGGCTCAGTTCGTCGCCCTGGAGTGGGTGGGCCGCCGCGAAGCCAGCGTAGCGCGCGGCCTCCTCGTGGAGCTTCGGGTTGTTTTTCATTGTACATGACCCAAGAAATATGGGGCCGGTATCAATTGACGCGTTATTTCGACTTATCCTGGTATAATGCCGAATAACCTCCGGCTCTGTAAGCTCTGGAAAGCCGTTCAAATCATCCTGTCGTAAAAGATTTTCAGGAAGATCGGTCTCGGGCACGTCGAGACGCGGCAGGTTGGCGCCGTACTTGCCCGGCGACGAGAGCTCGTAGATGTGCGGCTCGTAGTTGTCCATGGACATTGGCCTTCCAGGGTACTGGCACAAGTTGCTCACTTGTGCCGTACTATCTCCAGGTTATCGTGATCCATTATCGACTGCGGCCTGGGCCTGCTACGCAGGCAGATCATCCGAACAGGTCCTTGACAGCCACGGAAAAACCGGGCAACAGCTCGGGGCGGGTCAGGGTGGCCTCGGGGCCGTAGGTGCGGGCGAGGCCATCGGGGGTATGGACGAGTAACTCGCGCCGGCGCGGATAGACCACCCAGACCTCAGCCGTACCGGCGGCCAGGTACTCGCTCACCTTCTCACGCACCTCGTCGGCGGTATCGTTGGGCGAGACAATCTCAACAGCGAGGTCGGGCGGGATCGGCCAGAAGCCCTCAGGAGCGCCATCATCCGGTACCCGTTCAGGGCGGACATAGTGGACATCGGGGCTGCGCACGGTATCAGGGTCACGGCTGATCTGAAAGCCTGACTCAACGCCGGCGATACCGCCGCGGCCTTGCCTTGCCCATAGCTTCAGGATCATCCCTATCGTGAGGGCAATCTCGCCGTGTATTCCGCCAGGCGGCATGATCTCAATCACTTCACCACGCACCAGTTCCTGATGGCGCGATCCAGGCAGGGTGGCAAACTCCTCAGCTGTAATGAGTTGGGTCGTTGTACCCATTTGCGATCCTCATCCCGCATCCTGCATCACTCATCCCTCAGCAGTGCCAGGGCCAGGTCGGCGCGGCCAGCCTCGAGGAAGAGCACGAGGCGATAGGGGGCCAGGGCAAACTCACGCAGCTGGTCGTAGCGGCGCTCGGTGGTCTCATCGTAGGCATTGCCATAGCCGACGCGCACACTGAAGTACTCCGGGCCGGCGAAGTGCTCCATGAGCGCGACGTGGTCCCAGGCTGGTCGCCAACCCTGGGCGTAGCCCCACCCGGTAAGCCCGGCGAGGCTCCAGCGGCGTTCGCGGCGGCGCACCAGCACGCGCCCCGGACGCAGGTCGCCGTGGGTCAGCGCAGCGGGCTGCCCCGTGCTGGCCACATACGCCGTGGCCCAGGCGGCCAGCCGCGCGGCGCCAGCGGCGTCGAGCTC
>DAOUBZ010000302.1:0-5813 GCA_034432515.1 Chloroflexaceae bacterium
GGTGAAGCGTGCCCGGCGCGGCGCCGGTGCGCGAAGCATCCACGATGATCACCCGGTCGGCGCCGCGCAGCTTGAAGGCTACGTCCATCCCTGCGGTGCCGCCGTCCACCAGGCGCACCCCCGGCGGCAGTTCCAGTTCCAGATCCCAGAGCCGGCGGATCAGGATCGGCCCCACACCATCGTCGCCGCGCAGCAGGTTGCCGCAGCCGATAATCACCGTGTCCATCGGTATTGACTCAAGCCCCCTCGCCCATCCGGAAGCGCGCCAGTTCCTTGCCAGTCTTCTCATCGTAGGCGTGGACGGTGCAGACCAGGCACGAGTCGAAGCTACGGGCCACGTGGCCCAGTTCGACCGGGTCGCTCGTATCGGCGATCGGTGTGCCGACGAAGGCCTGCTCCATCGGGCCGTTGACCTCCTTGCCATCGCGTGGGCCGATGTTCCAGGCGGTGGGTGTGACCACCTGGTAGTTCTCGATCTTGCCGTCCTTGATCACGATCCAGTCGGAGAGACTGCCGCGCGCCGCCTCGGTCGAGCCGAAGCCGCGCCCATCGGCCAGTTCCTGGGGCTTGATGTAGAACTTCTCGTGCAAGTCGAGCTCATTGAGCCAGGCGCGGGCCAGTTTGTAGTACTTGGCCGCCTCGTGCATGCGCGCCATCACACGCACCAGCACGCTGGGGCCCACGGTGGTGACCGCGTCGTGGAAGAGCGGGTCGAAGTCCTGCCACGACTCGGCGCCGGGCTTACCGGCAACCACCTGGCGCGCGAGCGGGCCGGCCTCCAGGGGCCTGGCGCCCACGCCGGGGATCTCATAGCGCGGTGACTTGGCGTAGCTGTACTTGCCCTGCTTGCGCCCGAGGGCCGGATCCAGCGGCTCAGTGCGGCCCTCAAAGGGGTGCAGGGCGTGGTTGCCCTCGTAGAAGGCGTGGGTCACGTCCTCGCGCACCAGGGCCTGGTCGAAGTCGTAGTACGTGCCGTCGACGAAGACACCGGAGCGATTGATCAGCCCGGCATTGCGCCCCTCGATCGTCGGGCGGGCATACTTCTCGGGATTGAAGTAGGTGCCGGTGGCCAGGTAGTTGCCGAAGCCGGCCCCGAACTGGTCGAGGCCGATGCGCTGGGCGAAGCGGATGAAGAAGCCGCAGTCGGAGTTGTAGTGGCGCTCGTTCTCATCGACCCAGGCCAGCACGTCGGCCCAGGACTTGTTTTCGAGCCAGCGATCAACCGAGCAGCCCAGCCAGCGCTTCTCCAGCCACTCGTCCTTCCAGTACTCGAGGATCGCGATCGAGCGGGTAACGTCGGAGAGCGTCGGGCCACACATCACACCGCCGGGGATCATGAAGCTCGAGTGGGGCCACTGGCCGCCGTAGATCGCATAGACCTCAACCGGCTTGCCGGAGAGCGTCACCCCGGCCTCGTAGCTGGTGCCGACGAAGGGTGCGAAGCGGCGCACCGCCTCGTCGTAGCCCTCGGCCTGGGCATAGTTCTTGTTAGTCAGGTCGATCGCGAACAGCGCATAGAACCAGCGCGGGATGCTCTGCAGCGTCTCGCAGGCCTGGGCGATGTTGCGCACCAGGGTGGCATTGGGCGGCAGTTCGGTCTTCCAGGCGGTGTCGAGCGCGTAGGCGGCCTTGTAGAGATGGCTGCCGCCGCAGATCCCGCAGATGCGCGGGGTGACGATCAAGCCGGCCTGGGGATCCTTGCCCCTGAGAATGATCTCGAAGCCGCGGAACATGGCCGCCTCGGTCCAGGCGCCCGTCACCACACCGTCGCGGATGGCGACGCGCACGTCGAGGTCGCCCTCAACGCGCCCGAGGGGGCTGACATGCAGGTCGAGCGTCTTCGCGCCCGCAGGCGAGACATCGGTCAGGGTGGCCATCGATGTGCTCCTTCACAACGCGCCGGGCGCAGGCTAGACGACGAACATGTCTTCTTTGGACCATTTGGGGGCCGCCACGCGGGCCGCAGCGGCCAGCGCCATGTAGCTGATCGGGTCGGTGCCGGTGGGCACATCGCGGGGGATGGTGCCGCTGACCTTCTGGGTCTTGAAGACCGTTCCCGGGGCCAGATCGAAGAAGGGGAACTCGGGCTCGGTGCAGCCGGTGCAGGGCATCCCGGCGCGGGTCTTGGAGGACTGGCGATTCCAGAGGATGCGGTTGCAGGGCGAGTGGGTCATCGGCCCACGGCAGCCGAACTCGTAGAACAGGCAGCCGGTGCGCGTGCCCTGGCCGAACTCCATGGTCGACTGCTTGTACTCAAAGAACTGGACGCGGGTGCAGCCGGTCTGGGTGAAGCTCTTGAAGAAGGTCTGCGGGCGCTGCAGTTCATCGAGCGCGATGTCGCCGGTACGACCGCTGGCAATCGCCACCAGGATCTGGGTGACCCAGTCGGGGTGAGCGGGGCAGCCAGGGATGTTGACCACCGGCAGGCCGGCCTTCGAGACCCAGTCGCCGCCGAGGAAGCCGCCCTTCGCCTTGCGCAGGTACTGCAGGCCGATCGAGTCGCTGGGGTTGGGGGCGACGGCCGGGATGCCGCCCCAGCAGGCGCAGTCACCGATCGCGACGACGACGCTGGCCTGGTTGGCCAGTTCGAGCACCCAATCTTTCATCGGCCGGTCGGCGAACATGTCGTAGCGCCCGCTGCCGTTGGGCCCCTGGATGACGGTGCCCTCAAAGACGAAGATGTCGAGCGGTCGCTCGCCGCGCGCGCACTCGTAGAAGAGCTTCTGGGCGGCCTCGCCCAACTCCATACCGAGGGATGGGTGCCAGAGGATGTCGATGCCGAAGTCGGTCACCAGATCGCAGGCGCTGGGTTCCTCTGCATTGAGGAACGACATCGTGTTGCCGCTACATGCGCCGCCCTGCAGCCATAACAGTGTCGCCATGGGGGTGCTCCTCGCCGGAGAGCCTGGAGGTTGAGCGATCGGTCGCCACCGTCGCCCGAACCGCTAGCAGCTCCCGGATCGCTTCGCTTCGAGCCACGCCAACCAGCTATCCATGCCCGCGCCGGTGCGGGCGGAGGTTTCGAAGATTGGAATGCCGGGCCGCACGCGGTCGATATTCTGGCGCATCAGCTCCAGGTCGAGCTCGCAGGCCTCGGCCAGGTCCAGCTTGGTGATCACGGCGACATCGGCGCTATTGAACATAACCGGGTACTTGATCGGCTTGTCCTCGCCCTCGGCGGCCGAGAGCAGCACCACGCGGATCTGCTCGCCCAGATCGTAGCCGGAGGGGCAGACCAGGTTGCCGACATTCTCGATGAAGAGATAGTCGAGCTCCGCCAGGTCCCAGCCGGCCGCAGCGAGGTGGCTGCCAACCAGGTCGGCTTCGAGGTGGCACATATCGCGGGTCTCGATCTGGCGCACCAGGGCTCCGCTGCGCGCCAGGCGGCGGGCATCGTTGTCGGTGGCGAGGTCGCCCACCAGGGCGGCCGGGCGCTGGCCGGCCGCCACCAGGGCGGCGAGGGTCCGTTCGAGCAGCGCCGTCTTGCCGGTGCCGGGACTGGAGACCAGGTTGAGGGCGAGCAGCCCGGCGGCCTGAAAGCGCGCGCGCAGCTCAGCTGCGAGGCGGTCGTTCTTGCTCAGCACCCCGGCGCGGATCTCGAGCAGGCGGGTGGTCATCGGCGCTCCTCCAGCGCAGGTTCAGGATCGGGGATCTCAAGACTGACCAGTTGCAGTTCGCGGCCCTGGCGGATCGTTGCGCTGGGTGCACCGCAGTGGGGGCAGCAGAAGCTGCCAGGGTCGGGCTGCACATCGCGCCCGCAGGGGGTGCAGGCGATAATCAACGGCACCGGCTCGATCACCAGCTGGGCGCCGGCCAGCAGCGTGCCCTCGGCGGCGAGCGGAAAGCAAAACTCGAGTGCCTCGCGCACCACGCCGGCCATCGTACCGAGGCGCAGGTGCACCGCGATCACCCGTTCGGCGCCGGCGCTCCGGGCCGACTCGGCGGCGAGTTCAACCAGGTTCATCGCGATCGAGAGTTCGTGCACGGCTACTGCTCCAGCGAACGCCCGAAGCGCTTCGCGAAACTAACGATCAGGCTGGCGGCCCGCTGCACGTCCGGGTCACGCAGGACGCCGATCAGGCCACGCAGGCCGAGGCGGCGCGGGCGCACCCGCTGTTCGTTGTAGGCCTCCACAAAGGCGTCGCCGGCCTGGCCGACCAGCTTCACCGTGGCGGGCTGGAACACCCCCGAGCTCAGCAGGGTGTCAAACTCTTGTGAGGCAACGAAGGGCGCCAGGCGTTCGATCACCTGGATGAACTGGGGTGCGACGGCCACCAGGCGGGGCAGGTAGGGAATGAGGATCGTGAGCGAGAAGAGCTGCCCGATCACCTCGTTGCTCTCGCTGGGAATGGCGCCGCGCACATCGTCGAGGCTGGTGCGGATGTTGTCGGTCAGTTCCTCGCCGCGGGCAGCCAGGCTGTTGAGGGCGCTGAGGCCAAAGGCCACCAGTTCGAGCTGGCCGAGCAGCTGGTTGAGCGCCTGGAGCGTGGCCGGGTCGCGCAGGGCGGTGAGCGTGGCCTGGAACTCGGGCTCAGCCGAGAGGCGGGCCAGCTGGTGGGCGGTGGCGGTAAGTGCGGGGAGCTCGTTGCCCAGGGCGGCGAGCTCGCCCAGGATGGCGCCACGCTCTGCCGGGATGGCCTGGCGCACCTCCTCGAGGCTGGCCGCGACATTGTCGGTAATCGTCTCGCCCCGGCGGATCAGCCCGTCCAGGGCGCCGGCGGAGTAGGCCAGGAGTTCGGCATGGTCGAGCAGCTGGTGGAGCGCCTCAGCGGTCCGTGGATCGCTCAGCCGCTCAAGCAACGCGTCAGCCGAGGCGCTGCGGGGGGTGGTGGCGCCATTAGTGCTCATAGCATGGCCCGTCTATGGGCGCGCGGCACACACTGCCGCAAGCGCACCGGTTGCTACGCCGGGGGAGATTCATCACTGCTGGTGATAGGTGTTATTCTATGGCATGGCCTGTTGCGGTGTCAACTGCTTTGCTGGTAGAATTATTTTTTCATTAACTTTGCACGGCAGGTGCAGAAGGTGAGCATTGCTGAACCGTCACTGAGGTAGGATATCGCATATGGATGCCTCGAACAAGCATGGCGAGCGCGAGCGCCAGCGGTTCACGGTGCGCGGGATCGTGCAGGGGGTAGGTTTTCGCCCCTTCGTCTACGGGCTGGCGCTGCGCCTCGGCCTGGGCGGCTTTGTGCGCAACGACAGCGCCGGGGTGACGATCGAGGTCGAGGGCGCGCCGGCCGCCCTGGAGCGTTTTGCCCTGGCGCTGCAGGCCGAGGCCCCACCGTTGGCCCGTATCGACCGCCTGGAGCGCTGCGCGTTGCCTGCCCAGGGTGAGACGGGCTTCGCCATCCTGGCCAGCGGGACGCAGGCCGCCCGGCGCACGCTGATCGCCCCCGATAGCGCCACCTGCGTCGACTGCCTGCGTGAACTGCACGACCCGGCTGATCGCCGCTTCCATTACCCGTTCATCAACTGCACCAACTGCGGCCCCCGCTTCACAATCGTGCTGGACATCCCCTACGACCGCGAGCGGACGACGATGCGCGGTTTCCCGCTCTGCCCGCAGTGCCGCGCCGAGTACGACAACCCGCTGGACCGGCGCTTTCACGCCCAGCCGAATGCCTGCCCGGTCTGTGGCCCGCAGCTGAGCTGGGAGCCGCTGGAGGGCGCGTGGTCCGCGGAGGGCGCGTCGCCCCTGGCGGCGGCGGCGGCGGCCCTGGCCGCCGGCGCGATCGTGGCGGTCAAAGGGCTGGGCGGCTACCACCTGGCCTGCGACGCCTGGAACGGTGCGGCAGTCGAGCGCCTGCGCC